>JAZRVP010000068.1:0-38541 GCA_045599245.1 Myxococcota bacterium | reverse complement strand
CGCCTCTCAGCGCCAAGGCATCCACCGTGTGCCCTTTATAGCTTAATTTCCATCCCACTCCTTCGGAGTGCGATTTAATTAATAAATGACACTTGATGACTTTACCTACGTACCGACGTAGCATGCTACGTCGCTACAAATATATTTTTTCTCTATCGCTTTCTTCTTTTCTGTTTTCAAATATCAACGGTTCTTTTTGGAACCCGTCGAATGAGCGGGGCTTATACGCGCCTTTGCCTCATCCGTCAAATTTTATTTTCAAAAAAAATGCGGCCGCGTATTCGCAAAGCGAATAGCGGCCGCCAAACGCCTTGCGTATCGGCTGGCGGCCGATAGCAAGGCCACACACCAGCACAGGTGCGTTGCACGCAACGCCGCCCCCCCCTTGTGAATCCCGTCCGATTGTCGTAGATACCTTCACGTTTTTTCGCCAACACTTTTTTTGAGAGAACAGCTGACATGAAAAATAATTCGATTTCCCGCTCAATTCTCCTTCTCGCACTTAGTTTTTTGGCCCTGTCATGTGACGACAACAGCAGTTCACCTCATTGCGGTAATGGAATCGTTGAGACCGGTGAAGTCTGCGACCTCCAGGCCAATGTTCCGGCAACATGCGCCGCCTTTGATTCGACAAAGCTGTGGATTTCCGGCACCCCGGCCTGTGCCCCCGACTGCAAATCTGTCACACAGGGCTCTTGCATGACCGCGTTCACCCCCTCATCCTCCTGCGGAAATGCCATTCTGGACCCCGGTGAAGAATGCGAACCGGCTCACGCCGGCACACTTACATGCAGTGCGTTTGATCCTTCCAAAAATTGGGTCGCCGGTGCACCTGCCTGTTCTAATGAATGCAAAATCACGATCGGAACCTGTCAGGTCGCCTCTTCTCCAACACCCTCAACCTGTGGAAACAATCAGCTCGATCCAGGCGAAACCTGTGACAATACTCTCGGCGTTCCCTCTGACTGCAGCAAATTCGATCCCTCCAAATCCTGGAAATCCGGCTCTCCGGCTTGTGCCCCTGACTGCATGTCACTCGCTCAAGGAACCTGCACTGAAAACGCCGGCAATCCTCAGAATCCAACCGACCCGGTCGATCCCAATCTCACCTCGGCCGATACCGTCACATCTGAACGATGCAACCTCAATTCAAACGATTTCATCGAATCCTGTGACGGCCAGACGGCTCATTTCTGCAGCGAGTCCGGGTACGTAACATTGAGGGACTGCAGCAAACTTACGTCGGCATCAAATCCACTAACCTGTCAGGTATCGGCGGAGGATGGTTATGCAGACTGTGTCGCCGAATGCAATCCCTCCGAATTCATCGACTACAACTCTTGTCAGGGAAAATACGTCGCCACAAACTTCTGCCTGAAAGCTCAAAATGGCAAAAGCTACATCTATACTTTCACAAATGATCCCTGTCCCATCGCATGCAACAATGGCTTCTGCACCGCCGAAACCGCACCAACACCCGGTCAGGCATGCCCCGCCAACTTCAAACCGTCATGCTTCTCAAACAGCATTTACGACTGCGTCGGAAACGTCATCACCAAAACCGACTGTTCCGCTTCAACCACATGTGCCATGCAGTTTGGCGCCCCCAAGCCCGTCTGCACCCAAAAATGCAGTCTTTATGAGGTCGATTCCAGCTCATATTCATGCACAACCGTCAATGGACAGCAGGCCACCCAAAATCACGTATGCCGCGTCGCAACCGATTCAAAATACTACTGGTTTAACGAGTCTGAAATCTGCAAATCCTCGTGTTCAGACGGCGTTTGCGATCGAACCATTCCTCAGGTCGGTTCCTCATGCTCCGACATGGACGATCTCTGTGCTCACAATACCGTGTATTACTGCCGATCCGACACGCACGTCGTCGACGTCATGGAATGCGGCATTGCCGAGTTCATCGGCAGTCCTTTCTGCCGTTACCTCGACGCCTCATACGCCGACTGTGTCGTCCCCTGCGAAGAAGGCACTGAACCTGATTTAGACTGCGGCGGCTCAAATCAAAGAGGCACCGCTTACACCGACAATTATTTCTGCAAAAAAGGCCTGGACGGTACATTCTATTGGTTCCACGAAGAAGAATCATGTCCCAACGGATGCGAAAAAGGCGCGTGTCTTTAATTTTTTTAATGATGGCGCGGGCTATGGCTTCAGCCATACGCCCCGCATTTCGCGCTATGCCTCACGGCATACGCGCTTCCAAAGCCGGCTATGCAAGCATACGCCGGCTTTTTTTCAACCTGTACAGACGTGCCACCACACGCCTCTTTTTTTCTATTCACTATTCCCTACCCCCTAACCACTATTCACTAACCACTAACCACTAACCACTAACCACTAACCACTAACCACTAACACCAATTGACAACCGTCCAATCCCGTATCATAAACACAGAACTACATGTCCGCCTGTACGGCCGACGATTTTCCGCTTTCTCTTTTACACACCGTCATGCCTCAAATCGACCAGAACAATTCCGTTCAGGATAAAATCGATACCCTGGATATCCCAACCCCGGACGGAGATCCATCCGCACTCGCTGCGGCGACCGATGATGAAACCGAAATGTTGCAAAACAAGGCATTTCAAGCCGATGACGAGGAACGAGAAGCAGACAAATCCGTCATCCAGCACTCCGCATCGACCGAAGATGAAGACCGAAAAATCCGCGCTGAAAGCTATAAAATCATGGCCAGTCTTGGAAACATCGGAATATTTCTCTTACTTGCCGTGCTTTTCACCTATTTTATTGGCAAATGGTGCGATGATTTATTCGGCACGAAACCAGTCTTTACCGTAATTTGGATTGTGCTTGGCGTTGCCGCTACGATTAAAGAGGCCGTCCAAAACATCCGCGCCGCAAGTCGTCTCGGCGAAGACAAAAGCCAAACGAAAGAGGTGACAAAATGATAAAATCCTTGTGGCACGAAATTCCGAAGCAGCTCAGAGCATCAGCAATGGCGGCTATCATACTGTTTGTAGTCGTTTCCATCATCGCCGGTTTTGTCAAAAATCCGGCTTTTGGAGTACAAACTGCAATCGCGGGTGGTTTTTCTGTAATACTTTTTTGCGGATATGTGATATGGACAGGCCGTGTCATGTTATCCACCAAAAACATGATGCAGGATGCTGAAGAAAAAAAAGAAATCGCCTCAAGTGCACTGTTGCGTATCCAAATCGGTTCGCTGGTTAAATTTTTGGCCCTTTCTGTCGTGATAGTAGTATTGGTGGTCGCGTTTAATTTTGACGTGATTGCCACGATTATCGGTGTTTCAGTCATCTACGCGCCACTTGCAATTGTTCCCTTGTTTGTCAAACCCGATCCGGAACAGGCCGAGACTCTTGAGGTCAAATGCCAATCGGATGCTTCAAAGGTTGTAGATTAATGTTCAGTGTTGCTTTGGCCCAAGCCGAAGAAATCAACAGTCTCGTTGACCTCATTCCAGGTATTCACGAATGGTACCTGCAGTTCGGTTCCTACGGTTCCACCTGGATGAACGGCACTCATATTTCGTTCGTCCACGTCATCATGACTTTGATTTCTGTCATCGTTATTACACTTCTCATCATCGGCAGCTGGAAAAAATTCAAACCCATGCCCGATGAAAAGCTCACCCCCCGGACTTTCTTTGAGCTCATTATCGAACTGCTCAACAATCTTCTCATCGAACAGCTCCACGATAAAATGAAGGCTCGCAAATACCTCCCTCTCGTCCTCGGTCTGTGCGTCTTCATCTTCTTTAATAACGTCCTCGCACTCATCCCCGGACTCGCTCCCGGTACCGACAATCTCAATACAAACGTCGGTATGGCTCTCATCGTTTTCTTCGTCTCAAATATCGTCGGCATACGCGAAAAAGGTTTCGGCCATTACCTGGCCGAAATGTGCGGCCCTAAACTCGGTAAACATCGATGGCTCGCCCCTCTCATGTTCCCAATTGAACTCATCGGACAGCTCGTGCGACCCGTCACACTTTCCATCCGACTCATGGGAAATATGTACGGCGATCACGCCGTCGTCGCCGTTCTCCTTACCCTCGTCGCCGCCCTTATACCCGCTGTCATGATGTGCCTCGGCGCTCTCGTCGTCGTCATCCAGACCGCTGTTTTCTGTATCTTGACTGTCGTTTATATTTCTCTGGCAATCTCAGAAGAATAATTTTTTACACTAGGTCCTGGGACCTTTTTTTCGGAGTTTAACATGTCAATTTCCAAGAAACTTGCTCTCATTACCACCAACGCCATGGTTCTCGTTCTCGGCTTCGCCTCTGCAGCTTTTGCTCAAGGCGCTCCCGCTGGCGCTCAGACTTTCAATTATTCTGAATATATTCCCGAAGTCACGGGCAACGGCTTCATCGATCCGATGTATTACATCGCTGCTGGTCTCGCCATCGGTATCGCCGCTTGCGGTTGCGGTATCGGTCAGGGTCATACCGGGCGCGGCGCTCTCGAAGGTATCGCTCGTAACCCCGGCGCTTACAGCAAAATCTTCACCCCGATGATCATCGCTTTCGCACTCATCGAATCCCTCGCCATTTACGCACTCCTCATCTCCATGCTCGCCATCTTCAAACACTAATCTTCGCGAGTTCATGAGTTTAGCCCTCTCATTCGAGAGGGCTTTTTTTTGCCTTTTGCCCCTGAATAGCCCCCTTTTTTATGCTTATCTGAGCATTAACTTGTAATACCTTAAAAAAATAGCTATTCACTGCCCTGTTTTTTGGGCCGTTCCGATTTTCCGGAACTCAACTTCTTCAACAGGCTTTTGAACATGGAAAAAATAAAATCCTCTCTCTCTCTTTCACATCGTCTCTTCCTCGCCATTATCGCCGGAATCTTCGCCATCGCACTGACTTGCGCTCCCACACAGGAAGCTCAGGCAGGCGGCTTCGAAATCGGCGCCGGTTTAGGTTGGACTGGCTGCGTCAATCACCACTCCGATGATCACGGTTTCAGCCTCATTATCGCTCCGGGTTACCGTATCCTCGATTGGGTCGGCGTTTATGTTGACCAGGGTTTTGGCGGCCTTTGGAACACCAAGCTTGATGACTCCGGACGCTTCTTTGGACAAACCATCTTCAACGCCAAATTCTTCCTACCGCTCAACCTCCCCGTTGACCTCTGGCTTAAAGCAGGTATCGGTGCCGCTTACGTCGCAAGAGACGATTGGAGTGACGGCGCTTTCGGCTTTAAACTCGGCATCGGCTGCACATATAATATCTCCGATAAAATCGGTGTCGGCGCTAATTTCGATTACCTGCTCTCGGCTTGGGATGGCTCAAACGGTCACTTCCTCGACCTCCAGATCCATCTTCGTTACGCCTTCTAATTCATAGCAACAACTCTACAAAATCAACGCCATATATTCATTTAGGATATATGGCGTTTTTCATTTTGTGATATGAACAGGCACCTCGACTTCAACATTTGGGAGTGCCTGAATTATATGAATAAATCTCGTATCGCAAAACCCTGGTTTTCTCTGCTCTTTACAGCTCTTTTTGCCGCACTTTTCGCCATTGTTCCACTCACCACGGCCCATGCAGAAGATGCCGGTGGATTTGAACTCGGAGCCGGCTTCGGATATTTCGGCATCGTCAACGATGAATTTGATCAGCACGGTTTTCATTTCATCATCACCCCGGGATATCGCATCAACGAGTGGGTCGGCGTTTACGTCGATCAGGGCTTTGGCGGCCTTTTTTACGAGGCAAGAATCCGCCACATCGATGAAGACCACAATAAAACCTACACCATTGGCCGCACAAGCAGCTTCGCCGGACAGACCGTTGTTAATGCCAAATTCTTCTACCCCATCGCTCCCGTCGAACTCTGGGGAAAAGTCGGCTTCGGCGCTTTCTATACCGCCGGCGATTACGAACACGATGCCGCCTTTGCTTTCAAACTCGGCATCGGATGCACCTATCCTCTCACTGAAAAAATCGGTATCGGCGGAAACTTCGATTACATGATCGGCGCATACAAACACAACATCAACGCCCACACCATCGATCTCCAGGTCCACGCTCGTTATCAGTTCTAATCCGGTCTTTTACGCTTCTTATGAGGGAAGCCGTAAATCGAGGTCGCTTCGCCTATGCCCTACGGGCATACGGCTTCGCCGCTCCGGCTATCGGCTAACGCCGATACGCCTGAGCAAGCCCAATTTTTTCACGCGCCCCTCTCACACCTCACGATCGCGGCTCTGTTTTTCTTTTGCGATAGAAAAACCATCCCGCCGCCGCGATCAAATACATCACGCCCAACGGGCTCGTCGGTGTCTCACGCCCTTTGCTGCTGCAGCCGCAATCGTCCTCCTGAAAACTCCCTACATCACCGCCCTCGCCGTCAACATCCGCATCGTCATGGTCCTGGCCGCTGCAGTCTTCACACGGCTGCGTCGGATCGCCCCCTGCACACACACCGCCCTCATCGATTTCTCCGTCACAGTCGTTGTCTTTACCGTCACATACCTCTTCTGACAACTCACAACCACAGACATCGCCTTCATCAACAGCTCCATCACAGTCGTTATCGACATTGTCACAGACTTCTTTCGACGGAATACACACAGGTTCTCCGTCACAGACACCACCTTCATCGACTTCGCCGTCGCAGTCGTTATCCTTTTCGTCACAAACCTCTTCCGACGGAATACACGCAGGTTCTCCGTCACAAACACCACCTTCATCGACTTCGCCGTCGCAGTCGTTATCCTTTTCGTCACAAACCTCTTCTGACGGTACGCAGCAAACATTCCCTTCATCAATTTCGCCGTTGCAGTTGTTATCCTGACCGTCGCAAACCTCCTTCTGCTTTGTACAGGGATCCACAATCGGACCGCCAAAACGAATCGTGCTGTAATATTTGACGTCGTTCCAGCCGCCATCATTATTGAACTCTGGTCCGGCCATCTCCTCAAACGCGGTTCCCGTCGACAAATAACACACATAGCCGGAACTGTTTCGCCCGCAAACATCCGCCATCCCGTCGCCATTGATATCTCCGACACGAATCGTTCGGAACTGATTCGGCTGATTCCAGCCCTTTTCATTGCTCATATCGGCGACAAATATCGCCTCTCCAAATCCTTCTCCCGTCGATAAATAACACTCATAACGCGCATCGGAACGAATGCATAAATCATCCTTCCCATCACCGTTCACGTCACCAAATCGCAGGGTTGAATAATTATCGTATTCCGCCCAACCATTGTCATCATCCAGTTTGGGACCGCGAATCTCGCCTTCCCTCATCGACGTTCCTTCGGACAACCAGCACGAAATCCCGCTCAAATCCCGGGCACACACATCCGCTTTGCCATCTCCATTGATATCGGGCATACGAATCGTTGATCCATACTGCGAATACCCCCACAACAACGCATCACTCCACGGCGCAGCAAGAAAATCGGCTTCAAAATGATCCCCCTGCGAAATCCAGCATCGAAAACCAGCTATCCCCCTCGCACAAACATCCGATTTTCCGTCGCCGTTTACATCTCCCGTTCGAATCGACGAATAATACTGGGAACTGCCCCACCCCGTTGCATCCGCCAAATCATTGAGGGGAATCTCATCCCCCCAGCTGCCGTCGCCTACGGACAGAAAACACTTGTAACCATCCTTAAATCGCGCACATGCATCATCCCGACCATCCCCATTGATGTCGGCAAATCGTATCGTCGAATAATACCTGACATCATTATACCCATCGGCATCATTCATCGGAATGACAGGTCCTTCCTCGCCAAACTCCGTTCCCTTCGAGAGCCAGCATCGAATTCCCACATTAGCTCTCGCACAAAGATCGGCTTTCCCGTCTCCATTGACATCCGCAAACTGAATCGTCGCATAATTCGACTCGTCATTCCAGCCTTTGGCATCGCTCAAATCGGCAACAAGTTTGGTCGTGTGCATGTCTCCCGTACTCGAAAATGCACAGAATATTCCCGCCCTGCCTCGGGCACAGATATCCGCTTTGCCATCCCCATCGACATCCGTATTCTGGAACTCATAATTCACAACTTGATACTTGGCATCCTCTTCGGCCGCACAGACATCGTCTTCATCCACAACGCCGTCGCAGTCATCATCGACATGATTGCAAACCTCGGCACTCGGCTCACATGTTGAATTGGCAAAAAAACCGAGATGAGACGCCACTGGCCTCTGATACGTTCCTCCGGTCGGTCGATTCATCAGCCCCTTGCCCTGAATAACCATCGTCGAAGAACCGCCTCCATCGAGATTGACGGCTTCATCCACACCCAATCGAATCATTTCCTGGCCAAGTTCATCCAAGGTCATGCCTACACTCGAATTCATTCGGCCATCGACAACGACCATGTAAAAATACCGGCGGCTTTTGTCGATGCCGACGGCTGTTCTCGGATGTCTGTCAGTCACGAGAGCTTCGACATTCTTGGGCGCAATCTGCCCATTTTCCACGATGACATGCGATCCGGAACAGGCATTATACATCCTGCCTCGATTCCCTTCGCCAAACAAATATTCCGTCGTTTCACTAAATCCAACCGTCGGACGCCAGTCTTCAACAATCGTATCCTGATACTGTACCCCGTTGCTCTTGTGAAATCCTCTGACACGGTTCGTTCCTCCCATGTCAAAAAAGGCCGTGTTGATCCCGACCTGCACACCATATCTCGACAAATACGTCGATGTATTGATGACTTCCCCTTTGAGCTCCGGCGTCACAAAAGCTCGAATTCCTTTGGCCTGCAGGTCCACTTTCATGACGTAAACCTCGTTCGGACCGCTTACCGTTTCATGCCAGTACTCTATGCCCCAGAAAACCTGTTCACCTAACACCTCTCCTGAAATGAGAAATCCTATCGCAAACACCGAAATTCCTATAAACGAACTGATTTTCCTTCCCATCATGCTGACTCCAAATGGATGCTCATCTCCGAAATTTAAGCTTTAGACTTATCCTGATATTACGCTTTTTTTGACTTCAAAACTCGCAATTTAGCATTTCAACACGGTTTGCATTCAAAAAATTAAAAACGTCCGGCGTATTCGTACTACGAATAGCCGGACGCCAAAGCGGTGCGTATCGTCGCTCGACGATAGCATCGCAACAAAACACGATTTATCAGTTCGCAATCTTATGCCCCACACCCATAATATCGTAATACGTGTTGCCTCCAATATTATCCGTGAACGTCGTAACCTCGAAATCACTCCCGGGAATACACGAAATCGCCGGCTGATACGAATGGCCCTGCGGCTTCGTCTCATCATCATCACTCGAATTTAAGTTGCTCGGTGAATTCACCAGCATATCCGACGACCCAAGGCTGCCATTGACCATAACCCGACGCATGACATCCTTATTCGTCGGATTGTACCAGACAGCCGCAATATTCCCCTTGTCATTCATGCACACATCCGACGTCTGATTCTTGCCCGTCGTCTTGGACAACGTGAAATCGCTCTTCACCTTGCTGCCGCTTGCATCAAACGTCGCACCCATGATCGTGTAGGCTGTCGCACTCTTGGATGCAATATTCGTCCACGTCACGACAAACTGCGAACCGTCCGTCTTGCCGCTCACTGCCGGCTCATCCTGATTTCCTGAGGCTGTTTCATTCACCGTTTTGGCCGATGTTTTGCTCGTGCCATCCGCCTTCAATATGCGCATCTTCGTCTGCGTCGTGCCGTTGCCATCGCTGTCATCCTGCCAAACGACAACCACATTGTGGGACGAATCCATGAAAATGTCCGACTTGACCTGCACTCCGCCCTCACTATCCGTGATCGGACGATCGGCAAAAGACTGCGTTCCATCCGCATTAAACCCTCGAACCATAATCTGCGGCGTCGATGCACTCGATTTCGTATCCGTCCACGATACCGCAAACTGTCCGTCCGGAGCCATTGCAATGCGCGGTTCATACTGATTGCGTTTGCTCTCGCTGTTGACCGTTTTGATCCCAAAACGCTCGCTGCCATCGGCATTGTAGCCTCGCATATAGACCTGCAGCGTCCCATTGTTATCGTGGTCATCCGTCCAAACAACAACAAAATTGCCCTTCGAATCCATCGCAACATCCGGCTCCGCCTGATGCCCAGCCGTTCGACCTGCATTCACAACGATTTCTTTTTTGCCCGAGATGTCGCACGCATTCGTATTCAGGATGCGGGCATAAATATCGTACGCAGGAACACTCTTGCCGTACTGATTTCCGTCCTCACTGCTCGAATTGTCTTCCCAGACCGTCACAAAACTGCCGTCGGCCTTCGCCGCAACACGCGATTTGAACTGATCCCCGTTTTCTGTCGCATTGATCTCGCGATGAACAAACCCCAAATGCCCCCCCGCGTTATACGTATTCTTCTTCGAGTTCGTGAAATCAAATTTGAGTTCAAACTGATGATCCGCCGTATTCGGCGACGCTGAATATCGATTCGTACAGAAAAACTGATCCGTTCCCTTCTGCGAAAACGTCGCCTTGTCCCCCGTCAAAACAGACACCGTCTTGGCCACAACCCGGTTTTCATTCGGATAAAACGTCAGGATTCTCAACCAGCCATTGCCACCGGCCACATCGTGCTTGCAGTTCGCCGTACAGCTGGAAAGACTGGACGCACTGCACGGCAGTTCGAACTGGTAATCCGTCAATATCTGCTCAACCATGTTCCCCTGGTTGCCCTTCATCCCGACATATTCGCTGTCACCAACGTGCCCGTTGAGAACCATGATGATGTTTGAATGCCGCGCAGTCAGACCATCCCACATCTCCTGTCCACTCGCACCGGTCGGAACATAGGATCGATTCGGTTTGCCCCCAAATTCGCCTCCGTGCGTTAAATTCGCATGCGTCGCAATGATCACTTTCTGGTTCGCATGCGACGCTTCTCTAAGAAGATCATTCGCCCAGCAAATCGTCTGCTGACGCGGCGCATATTCCAAATTCAATACCATGTATTCCTGGCTCCCGCCCGTAAACTTAAACCACGAATTGTGCTTCTCAAATATCCCGCCATAACCCGGCAACGCCTTCAGATACGACTCCGGAAAATACGTCTCAAACTTCGAATGGCTGCGTTTGGATATCTCCGGCGAACGATAGTCGTGGTTTCCGTTGACAACCGTAAACGGCACGCCGGCCTCCCTCAATATTTCATGCGCAGACTTGGCCACTTTCCACTGAAAGTCCGTGTTGTAATTCGTGATATCGCCCATGTGGACAACCATCTTTAGATTTGGAACCAAATCAGTGTTCCGGTTGGCCACAATCCATCTCATCTGGTCATGATATATCGTCGTTCCATTCGTGATATCTGCTGTTTTTTTATCTCGAACATAATTCTGAGTATCCGGGAGTATGATGACTGAAAACGCATCACAGTTGCTGCCGCAGTTGCTCACACAGGATCCCGCCTGACACGTTTGTGCCGAACTGCACGCTGCCTCTTTCACCCACGCCGTGCAGCCATTACTTCCCTTCTTGCACACCTGCGGCTGATTGCCTGAACACTCTCTCGCATTTTCCGTACACGCATCACGGCACGTCCGGGAATCGACACACACCTTTGTCGAGGCATCACACGCCATATTCGTCCCGCACAATGAAACCGACCACTCATTGCCGTGATCATTCGCTATACACGTCTGAACACCGCGTCCATCATCCGTACACGACTTGGTGCCAACACTGCAAACCGTCTCAAAATTCGGAACACATGACGCATTAGACGCTGAAACTTCACACTTTTCATTGACACCGCAAGATTTCGAAAGCACCCATTCCGGACAGCCAAAGTTGCCCATCGTGCATTTCATAACGTTGGTTCCTGCGGGATTGCACTTCGTCGTTCCAGGGCTGCAATCCGTCGAACACCCCGCCATCGCACACGCACCGCCCCTGCATATCAAATCCGTCCCGCAATCCTGAGGCTCGCTGTATTCAAGACAATCGTCACTGTCATACTGACCGCAAACTCGTATCATGGCGCCGTCACACATCGTCGCTCCGGCCGTGCACTCGTCCACGCACGAATCAACACATTTTCCCTGCGCCTCATCGCAGTGCATGTTCACTCCGCAGCTCTCCGGTGTGCTCCACGCAAAACACGTCGAGGCATCTGCCCGTTCACAGTGTTTCACCATGGCCCCATCACACCTGGTCGCGCCTTCTGTGCACACATCGGTACACCCCTGCACGCATTCATGACTGCTTTCATCACAATACATGCCCGCACCGCAAGACCTCGGCGAACTCCATACGCCGCACCCATCCTCATTTTCAACACACGAAATGATGAGGCCGTCCTCGCATTTTCTTTCGTGAATCGTACAGGAATTATCACACGTTTTTACAATCGGCTCCGTCGGTTCGGTGGGCTCCGTCGGCTCCGTCGGCTCTGTCGGCTCCGTCGGCTCTGTCGGCTCTGTCGGCTCCGTTGGCTCTGTCGGTTCCGTCGGCTCCGCCGGATCAGTTGGCTCTGTCGGCTCTGTCGGCTCTGTCGGTTCGGTCGGTTCGGTCACTTCCGATTCCAAAACACAATCTTTCTTCGTTGCATCGCAAACCTTGCCGTCCTGACACGTCACCTCACCCCACGACAAACATCCGTCTTTTCCCTTCACACATGTGTGATATCCAGACTTCGTACACTCCCACGCGCCTTCATCACACTCATCTTTGCACGCCTTGCAGTCACCGCCGGCACAATCCGGTCTTACGGGCACAATGCCATCCTCAGAACACGAACAAATCAATACACTCAGCAAGCAGACAGGAAAAAACACGCTTTTCGCCATGGAGGACTCCTTTATACACTACGCCCACGTCAATGATAAAAGCAGTTCGCTGCCTATTGCCAAAGGCAATACGGCAACGTTCGCGGCACGATTACATTCGCGCCGCTTCGGCCCGGCTATTGGCTTCGCCAATACACCGGGCCATGCTCTTTTTTATTTGCCTCCGTATATTCTACTCAAAATCTGGGCTTCAAATCCAATACAATCTAGCTCTTTTTTGTATTCATTCCCGCAGCTGAGTTTCTGAAGGCACGTATAGTATTTGACAAACATCTCCGGCGATATCATTCCATCTATCACACTCAGGCAATTTTCCATGGACAGAATGACGCTGCAATCCACTTTCTTGATGCATTTCATATAGTCTTTTTCGATTTCATAACAGGCACGCCGCTCTTCCGGCGTTTCATTCACTTCATCGATCATGTCGAAATCGGCCTGTACCGTACTCACACACACATTGATGTTGTCATCCAATACACCGCCCGTGTACGTACACATCGACTCGACTGCACATCCTGCACGGATCTCCGCCAAATCAGCCTCCGTCGGACCTGTTGACCCCCCTGCACACGATCCGCCGCTGCACCCGTTTGTGCACTTTGCTTCCGTCTTTTCTCCTGATGCACTGCAAATATAGGCCGTCGTCGCATCCTTGCATGATGGAACACACCCGCCGCCTGCCGCGCACACTCCGTTCACACATCCATTCTCACACGGCTTTTCTTTTTTTACCCCCGACTCACAAATATACGCCGTCACAGAGTCTTTGCACGACGGCTCGCACGCCGTCCCCACACAGGCCCCATCCACACATCCGTTGGGACACGACCTGAGGATATGTGACCCGCCTTCACACGCATACACACTCGTCTCATCGTTGCAAACTGGAATACACGTCGGCCCCTCAACACTTTCATCGCCGCAGGCACCGTTCAAACAATCCCCCTTTGGACACGACTTTTCGATCTTGATGCCATTTAAACAAACAAGTGCCACATTCTCACTCTTACAACTCGGTACACATCCCGAAGAATCGATGCACACACCGTTCATACACCCGTTGTCACATGCCTTTTCTTTCTGTACACCCAGTTCACAAATATACGCCGTCTTCTCATCCTTACATGACGCCTTGCATGACGCCGCAGAAGCGATACACACGCCATTCCGGCACCCGTTGTCACACGCCTTCTCTTTCTGTACACCCAGTTCACAAATATACGCCGTCGTCTCATCCTTACACGACGCCTTGCACATGGCCGGTGGTTCGGTCAATTCGATGCATTTCCCCTTCCTGCACCCGTTTGCACACTCAACCTCTTCCTGCTCGCCCGTGTCACAAACATACGCCGTCTTCTCATCTTTGCACGACTCGTTACACGACGGCTTCTTGACACACGCATCATCCTCACATCCATACTTGCAAGTTTTTTCTGCCTCTTCTCCGTTGCGGCACACAATCGCCGTCTCTTCGTCAATACACCGGGCCTGACACTCCGCCGGAACATTCCCCACATCCGCACAGCCAACACTTATCGCTGAAAAAGCCGCCATTGCAAATAGTTCTCGTTTTCTCATGCTGACCTCAGGCTATTTTCTGTTCACAACATAAAATCACAACGGTTCCATCATCTTGCAAGATGACCTTTTCTCTCTATAATACACGCCGGTGGCTTTTTAAACTCTTCACACGTGATATTTGTGATGAATCGGTATCCTATTTCCTCAAATGACGGTCTTCACTCTGGCAGAAACGCAACCTCTGCGTCCAAATCTTTTCTGCCAAAAAACACTATCTACCCAGGGTATGCGGCCTCCACAGAAAGAGAAGAAGCTACCTGCGTCTCGGAATCGCCATACTTCAAGTCCAAAAAAACTATCCTGGATGAAACCGAATCGACCTTTGAAAAAGCAAAAAAAGCCCTCCTGAGTGACACCGGTTCTGCAAAATCACAAAGATCGCTCGACCAGGACGACTGCACCGTCGATTCACCTTATTTTCGCGCCATGATAGAGGATTGTCAGAATAATGACGATCTCGATGACAACGATTCTCAGGAATGCACAAAGATTACTGTATCTCCTTTCAACAAAGAACAGAACATCACTAAAACGTCGGTTTCTGCATTCACAAAGTTCGACGATCTCGACCTCGATGATTTCGACGATCTCGATGACCTCGATGACCTCGAAAACGTCGGTTCGAACACTGCCACTGTAAAAACTCCCTCCTGGATTCCGGAGGAACTTCGTTCTCTTCAGGATGAATTCGATGAAGAAAACGCCTGCGGCGAAAGCACTCAGATTACAGCATCTCCACTCGAACAACAGGCTCAACCGAATCCATCCCCCGATGCCTCTTTTGTCCTCGAAGAATCTTTCTGGGTCTCCAATCCCAATGCCCCCAAAAAGAATGGCTCCTCCCCCTCTAAAAGACGCATAAGTAACGGCCCGTCTCTCGATGACCTCCTCAATGACATCGACGCCATCGACAAAAAAATCTCACAAAAAATAGCCCAAAAATCCACAAACAAAACAAAAGTCCTGCCTCCCTCTGACACTGCTCCCGTCTCGAAAAAAACGCTTACAAGCACAAAACTGCTCGAGGCCGCCAAGGACAATCCGGAGCTCAACGTCGCTCTCTCAAATACAAAACAAATCCTCTCGGCTCAGACAAATACAGAACTCATTGCCGAACAGGGAACAAATACAGAACTCATCGCCGCAAAAACAAATACAGAACTCATCGCCGAACAGGGAACAAATACTAAAATCGATTCCATTCAGCCTTTTTCTCCGGATACCAAACCGATTACCCAGCCCCAGAATTTTATCCCGGATACCATTCCCATCCCGGAAATGCAGCAGCCTCTTCCTCCCGAACTCAATACCGTCCCAGAGGCCAAACTCAACGTTCAAAACTATATTCCCCTCCCGGACACCATTTCCGATCGAAAAATCTCAGCCACAAAAACAAACGTTCTCGCACATCCAACCAGAACTTCATTCATTCGGCTCGCAAAATCCGCTGAGAAAAAACTCGTTCGCCGCGTCTTTTTAGCCGTCATTTCCATGCTCCTGATTACCGTCATAGCTATCGCACTCAATCTCTCGACGGCAACCATGCTCATCGCCATTTTGGCCATTATCGGCATTGCCTGCTTCATCGTTCTCTACATCCGACGCACCCTGATTTCAGCCAAAGCCATCGAAGAAGAACAAAACAATTTCGGAAACAATGCTTAACCTTCCACACCACCTCAATGCATTACCCTCGAAATTACGTTCCTTTGATTTCATGATTTACAATCTATTATGACATCAGAGTGCATTTGCACTCCCTTATTATTTTTTGTGACTATCACGGAGGAATGGCAATGAGCATGGATCGCGAAGCCGAAGTCCTTGAAATGCCCACATGTGCTAATACAAATGCCGCACATACCAGACGTATCGCCCAGGGACGAGCTGCTGTTGAACGCTACGTCGAAAGACTCGAATCTGCCACCGAACGGCTCAAAACCGGCCCTGAAGCTTCAGAATTATTCTGCGCTCTCGCCGAACTCAGAGAAGGTATCATCGAAAATGATCCCGTTCAGGTTCAAGCCTTTTATCAAAAAGCCCTCGACACCTTTAAGCTCAGTCATGGCGCTAATCGCGGTCTGCGCAGACTCGCTAGAACTCAGCAGAAATTCGACGATTCAATCGCTTTCATCGAACGAGAACTTTCCACATCTCCCAACCAGAAGTCTCTTCAACTCGAACTCGTCAGAACTTGGCTCTACTGCGCAAAAGAAGCTGAAAAAGCCATCTCAATCCTCGAATCTCTCGACAATGTCGATTCCGATGCCTCTACTTTCGTTCCGGAAGCCGGCTCTTTCGACCCGGAAACTTTCCTCCTTTGGGAAGACGCTCTGCTCGCCACCGGCGCATGGGACCGCTATGAAGCTAAATTAAAATCCGCTCTCGCTTCACTAAAAGATACCGGCGCCATGACCCAGCACGTCGAAGAACGGCTATGGCTCCTCTATCGATACATCATGCCTGACGATGAACAGGCTCGTATCTTGTGCAAACACCTCATGTCTTTCCAGCCGCTCGACGATGAACTCGTCGAAGACGAGCTCTCGAGATCCCTCAAATCTTCTAATAAAGATGCTGCGGTTTCCATCCTCAATCTCGCCATCGAAAGACTCGAAGGTTCTCAACGCGCCGATTTCTACAGATCTCTTCTCGTCGATATCGCTCAGTTCCAGTTCGATGACCGAGATCATGCCATGGAACTTCTCAGCACTAAAAATGACGCTTCCATTATCCTGCTTCACCAGTACATCGGTCTGCTCAATGACTGCGGAAGACTCGACCTCCTGCTCGAATCTCTCGCACGTTCTCTCGAATTCATACAAACTCCTCAGAAAAAAGCTGAACAACTCTATTTCATCGCTTGCATCCTACGCGATGACATCGAATCCGAAGACGCTTCCATCGACATCTTTAAAGAAGCAAATACACTTTGCCCAACTCACGAACCTACCATCGAAGCTCTCGCTAAATACTATTCCAAATCTCATGACTGGGAAAATCTCGCCCAGCTCTACGAGTACGAAATCAGTTACGCAACTGAACATCAACTCCCTGAATATACCCCCGAAGTTTTCCTCAATCTTCACTCAAGACTCGCTTATCTTTACGAGAACAAACTTCACGTCGCATTCAACGCTTTTAACCATTATCAGGCCATGCTCAAATACAGAGCGGATGACATTGCCGCCCTTAAAGGCGCCAGTCGAATGGCTCAAAGCGTCGGAAACTGGCCTGAACTGCTTCAGCTTTACGCCGATGCTGAAGGTTGCACTCAGGATCCTCAGGAACACATCTATCTCCTTCAGAGAATCGCTCAAATCGCCGACGTTTATCTCAATGACGCTGACACCGCTTGCACAGCGATGGAAGCTCTCAAAGATATTAACTCAAAAAACGTCGATACCACCACTCCTACCCTCGCAAGACTCTATATCAAACTCAAAAAATGGGACGAACTCATCAGACTTACCGATGAAGAAATCGAAAACGTTTCTAACCCGGAATACAAAGCTTCTCTCCTTTGCAGAAACGCCGAAATCGCTGAACTCCAGTTCGCAAACCTTCAACAGGCCGTACAATATTACGAAAAAGCCCGATCCGTTTATCCCCCTTCAAATGCCGCTTCAAATGCTCTCGAAAGACTTTATGAACAACTCAAAAATTGGGACAAATTAACCGATCTTATCAAGGCTAGAATCTCCCAAACTTCCGATGTCCGCATTAAATGCGCTCTCTATCGACGATTAGCTGATATATACATCTTTGAACTCGATTCCGATGAGGATGCCATCAACGTTTACGAAAACATCCTAAAACTCAATCCTAAAGATGCCGTCGCCAGACAGTCACTGCTCACATACTACTCAAATCACGAAAACTGGGACGAAGTCATTCGTCTACTCTATGTCGAACTCAACGCCGACGGGACGCTCGGTTATCAATGGCTCACCCATTTCTGGATTGGTAGAATTGAACTCTACCACAAAAATGACGAACAAAAGGCTTTCAACGCCTTTACCGCCGCTTTTGAACTCAATCCTAACGATCTCATCATCTTCCACACCTGGCTTGCCGTCGGAAAATGCCTCGGTAAATCTCAGGATATCATCGACCTGCTCGAAAAAATCCTACCCAATGTCACAAATGAAATCGCTCATGACGAAATCGAACTCGCCATTGCCGATCTCAAACTCAAGATTTCTCACGATCCGAATTCCGTTCTCGATCTCCTTTCACCCTACGAATCTTCCTCTAAATTCCAGGGTAGAGGTGCAAGATTCCTCTCCACGATGCTCGTTGCCGCAAATTCCGCGAACGGACACTGGATCTCAAGACTCGCTCTCGCCCTTAACCCGCGACAGCCAAAAGACATACAACGACACGCTTTACTCGCCGCTGTCGTCCTCAACTTCCCTGACGAAATCGAAGAACGCGCTAAAGAGGTTCTCGCTCAACTCCCTGATATGGAACTCGCCAGAACACTCTGGGCTTATCTCCCGCCAGCAAAAAGACCCGATTTCAACAAACTTCCTCTCGATATTCTTCAACACCCTTCCAGAGAAGCTCAAGACCTACGACGCTGGTGCACAATTTCTAGATTTCTCTCTGGTCAGACCACTGATCCAACCGATTATCTCCTGCCTGATGACAGAGATGATTCTCTCTCTTATCGCCCTGATCTCGAACTCCTCGCCGCTTATTTCGAACGTTTTGAACAATGGGAAAAATTGCTCGAAGTTCTCAACGTTCAGGAAAAATCCCTCAATCAACAGGAAATTATTATCATCACTCTGCAAAAAGCATGGGTCCTTACTAAAATTAAAAGACCGGAGGATGCTCTGCTCGCCATTCGTCAAGCCTGCGAACAATGCCCGTTCGATAACCCCATGAGAGACTCACTCTACGATTACCTCTCAAACGATAACGACTGGGATTTCCTTCAGGAGCAAATCCGACAGCACC
Organism: Myxococcota bacterium; assembly: GCA_045599245.1. GTDB lineage: Bacteria > Myxococcota_A > Bradymonadia > UBA4248 > UBA4248 > UBA4248. Next base: position 19,184 of record JAZRVP010000068.1, on the reverse strand, counting down.
TCATGCATTCCGATGATAACATCGAAAAATCGGCTCTCTGGATGAGACTGGCCAATATCAATCTCGATGGCCTGAACAACCTCAACGAGGCTCTCAGATGCATGGATCACGCTTATCACGAGAACCCCGATCGCGGCGATATCCTCAGAACTATCTCCGATACAGCTCAAAAAATCGGTGAACTCGACATCGCAAGACTCGCACTTCACGATTACATGCTTTATCACAAACCATCTCTCGAAATTCAGCTCGAACTCGAACCTAAACTGCTCGATCTGCATTTCAATCACCCAGGCGGTGACACCGAAAATATGCTCAAATATTTCGACGATCTCGCCACAAAAACCGGCCGTTCCAGAGACTGTCTCGTCATTCTCGCAAAAGCTCACGCAATCGCCGGAGACCCTCAAATCGCCGCTGAAGCCATCCTGCAGCTCGTCTCAGTCCCCATCGCAGAAAACGATCTCGAACTCTGGATCACGCTCGGAGACCTCTATCTCGACAAACTCAACGAGCAAAAACAAGGCGAAAAACTTCTCTGGGAACTCTTTAAGACTTTCCCTCACATCGAATACGTCTTCATTCGACTCGAAAAACTCTACAAAACGCCCACTGAACGAAGAATCTTTGTCGAAAACATCAAACGTTACGTCAAAGAAAGCAAAGCCATCATGGCTCAGCCCGCTCTCGTCAGAAAATTCCTTCACAAAGCCGCAACTATTCTCAGCAACGAACTTCACGCCTATCGCGAAGCTCAGGAACTATACACCGACGCCATCAACGCTTCCGCTGAACCCTCTCACGACCTCGCAAAAGACCGCGCTTATGCCAGAAGCCGAATTCAGGGAGAGGCTAAACAGGCCTTCACCGAATTTTGCGAACTCCTCGTTCAAAATCCTTTCCAGCCCGACATCTATCAGGCCGCTCTCGATATCTGCAAACGAAACGACGCCAATGATCGCGCTAAAATTCTCCGACAACTCGCTTCTATCTTCGTGCCTGAAGCAAAAATCGGTTCCGATATCCCCGAACTCAGACCAAAACTCATGGGTTCAAGACTCATTTCCGACGACATTCTCCTCGAACATCTCACTCATCCATCCCTGCGACCCGTTCAGCTCATTCTACACGAGGCAATGCCTATCCTCAGTAACTGCCTGCGCGACCTCATTCCAAAACGCACAAATCTCGGCAGTGAAAAAATCAAAAATCAAAACATACTCGACCTCTTCAATACATGCTCGGAGGCTTTCGGTATCGAAAATCCAAAGGCTTTCTACGGACACGACGCAACCCCCGTTCCCACCGTTCTCGACGAACCCGACTCTTTCTGGATTTCCGCTGAATCCTGGGAAAATATGAAACCCGATGTTCAAAGACACTGGGCCGGTTACGCCGCTGGTATGCTCTGGACCGGTGTTTCTAAAATTACCTGGTCCGAACCTCGCGAAATCTGGCAGCTTCTCGACGGCATCTATTACCTCGCTACGAACAAAAGCATTATGTCCGTCAACGCCTATACAAAAGAAGCCGCCGACAAAATTACATCCTACATTTCATTCCCGACATTCCAGAAAGGTCTCCGACGCGACATCGCAAGACTCATCGACGAAGTCGGTACCGAAAATCTCCCGGTCTCAAAAGCTTCCGGATGGATGGACGGTCTATATGCAACTGCCGATCGCGCCGGTCTGCTCTTCTCCGGAAGCCTCACGGCCTCTATCCCCGCTATTCTCGAAGCCGAAGGCTGGAGCCCCGATAAGACTTCCTCTGAATATCTCGCCGCACGTTTCAAACAATCAAAACGCATTCCTGAACTCATTCGATTCGCTTTGAGTGACGATTACCTCAATCTGCGCTTCAGAGCCGGCCTTTCCATGCAACCAAGTTCGATTTCAGGATAATTTCACGATATTGGGTGACGGGGGGAAGCCTCCCCCCGCGCGGCTATTGACATACGCCGCTCCCCCCTCGACAATCCTCTCCCTTATTCAGACGGCCATTTCAAACACTTATCTACACATTATCCTCCACATCATGCTCCGCCTGAACGACATCTCTTTTCAATATCAAAATCACTTCATTTTCTCCGATTTAAATATTCATATTCCTGTATCCTCTCTTTGGCTTGCTCCAAATGGCACCGGAAAAACAACCCTGCTAAAACTCATTGCCGGCATTCTCTCCCCTCAATCCGGAACTATTTTATTTCGCAATAATCTCGTCTTTTCCGCCTCATCTTTTTTCAATTCAAATATTCTGCTGCCTCAAATAACAATACAATCTCACATCAACTGGATTAAAAAACATTTTTCTATTCAGGCACACGACTTTCTTCAAACCATCGACGCTTTTGAACTCACTCCTTTTCTTAATGCCACACCCAATACCTTGTCCGATGGCCAAAAACAATGGATTGCACTCGCACTCACAATGTCCGTTCCCGCCGATATCTATTTGCTCGACGAACCGCTGCGTTCCCTCGATGAACAAAAAATTGATCAGTTCTCTCAAATCCTCTCCGAACGTTTAAAACAAAATCAATTCTTCTTCATCACAGGCCACAAATCATCACACTCCGCGCTTAATACCATCCTCCCCGCCATTTCAATATAAAATCATGTTGCCGGGCGTATCGGCAAAGCCGATAGAACGGCACGCGCGATCGTATGCGCCCAAAAGGCGCATAGAACGCGGTAATACCGCTCGTTTGAATTATTCCCTTTGAAATGATATTCTCGCTTCGGGAAGTGTCTCTCGCATATTCATCTTTTCTATTTGATTTATATATGTTGTCTTTGATCCTGGCTTCACTTTGGAACCGAAAATCGACGATTTCTGTCACCATTTTTGCCGCTGTTCTTCTATCAATCGCCATGGCCTGGAACGGCTGGCTCTCCACCCCGCGTGACTTGATGCACGCCGGCTGGATTTTACTTCTCATTCTCGCTTATGCTTTTCTTTTTCTCATTATGACTTCCGATCGCGGACTTTCGGCTTTCTTTGTCGGACTCAACCAATGGCGTTCCTGGTGCATCGGACAAATCATTGCCCACCTCATCTGTATGACTGCATTTGCCATACTTTGGACCTGTGTATATTTCATTCTCTTTGGTTTTGACTTTTTTGCACTCATTCAGGCAGGAATCATGATGCTTTTTTCTGCCATTTTTGCACAGGCAACATTTGATACCCTCCAAAAAAGATTATTTCATCTTTCAAATGATAAAAAATATGCACTGATGGCCGTCATTTCCGGTCCATGGGTTCTCATATCATGGATTTTATGCATGATTGCATCAGAAAAATTGCTTTCGGGCTTCTCATGCCTTCTGCCTGTTCTCGCCCTCATTCTTCTGGGTATTTCTCAAACAGCATTGTCCATCATGTATCAACCCAAATAATGCCAATAAAAACATCAGCACAAGCCAGGCTTCACAAAGGCGTCCCCACGTCATATCTTCGACGACAAGCTGCACACCTTTTACCGCATGATAAGACAAACCACGAACGTTCATGAGATGATTATCCGCCCATATTTCCGCCCCTTTTTCTAACTTATCACCTCGTTCACACCCGGGAATTGCAATATCAAAAGCAGCTTCATCGCGAAAACGAATCGTCCCAATATAATCAATACAATCCTCTTTTTTATCGGGATATATGCCGTCAAGAATCCATGTTTCTCCATGGACAGAAGCCGTTTCGAGACGTATTTCGGGTTGACTGTTCCATATTAAACAAAACGTGATAACACCCAAAATACAAACACTCACCATTCGTCTTATTCTTCTTTTGTTTCGACGATAAAATATGCCAATTCCGGCAATGCCGCACCACAAAACGATGAAAGCAAAATACAAGGCATCATGGTTAATTTCAAATCCTGCAAACGTCAAGCCATTCACGAATAAAATAATATAAATTAATATATTTTCAACATTTCCCGCACTGACATTATTATTCAATTGTATATTATTAGTCACATCAACAGTAATAATGTCAGAACAACACGCATTCTTTTTTCTAAAACAGATGACAAATATCGAAATCACCCACACCAAATAACCGATTGTCAGATAAATTCCTCTCGCCGTGAGTCCGTAACTATGGCGCGACATGCCATTCAAAATGCCGATACCATAGAGCATGATGCCCTGTAAAAAGAAGAGAAGAAGAAGAAGACAGGCCCATTCTCTTTTGTTTGCGGACCGGGTCATTGCACAAAGCCCGAACAGTACAGACAATGAAAGAAGTTCAATGGGATCCCATTGCCACAATGTCCCCCAGCTAAAGTCTTCAAAGGCCCAAATCATTCCCGCAAGGATTGAGGCACCTTGAAGAATGAGACCGCAAGACTGACTCTCCCGATATATATATTTTCCATCGATAACGCCGATAGCAAGTGCAACAATATATACTTTTGCGACCGTCGAAATCCAGATATGAAAAGAACTCAGGTAATGTTCCTGCCATAATTGTCCGGCATCGCCATGTATACATAAAATACATAACACAACATAAACAACAAAACAAAGAGTGGCAAAATTGCTGTATTTCTTTATTTTAAACAACAAAAGGCCAATAATTCCGCATATAAACAATATCCATTTCATCTGGTGAACCTAATGACATTTAGTCAACACATCGGAAATCAATAAATGTCCATCCACCCATGTTCCTTCAACAATGATTGAAGTCCCGTCTTTCAACGATGAATTTGGTTTAAGAAAAACGGCGGGAATACAAGCAGTTTCGTCGCAAATCTGCCCCTGATTGAGGATGCCCTCGACTCTAAAAAAGCCACCCTCTGTTCCGGAAAATTCATGAACCGGGGTGGCATAACGAGAAGATTCCCTGCTCAAAGCGACTAAAAAAAGGATAAAACAAAGAGCCAGGAGCAGGGGAATCAGGAAGGATAGCTTACATCCACTTGTTGGTGTTGAAGTTGTAACCGACATCGACATTCTGGTCAGCTTTAACGGTAACAGTTTTGGAAACCTGTTTTTTCTGAGGCGGAAGAGCGAGTTCAACTTTATGACTGCCGGTTTTAACCTTTCGTTTGTTAATCGGAGAAGTACCGACACGAACGGAGTCGATTGAAACCGTAGCCCAGGGCGTCGCCTTAACAGAGATCGTACCGAATCCACTGCCGGTTTTAGTCGTTGCAGCAGCCGTAGTCTTTGTTCCGGAGGTCTTACCTTTATTCGTTGCAGTAGATTTTCCGGAAGTTGCTGTCTTAGTCGGTGTTGTTTTAGCGGGCGTCGGTGCAGGAGTTGGCGCGGCAGCGGCGACGGCTGTTTCGGCTTTATCCAAAACGATATCCATCTTGGGTTCACCGCCTCTGGCGGCAGAAAAGACGCGTTTGGTTTTGACGTATTCTTTGCCATCGACCGAAACTTCAATCGAGAGTTCGGTTCCAAATTTGACATCGTGAAGTGTAACGGGGCTCTTACCTTTATCGACGCCATTGACGACGACGATTGCACCGGCCGGTTCCGTTGTAATCACAACATCAGGGAACCCATCCATCTTTGCAACCTTCGCCTCTTCAACAGTCATAAGCTGAGCTTCAATTTCCTGACTGAGAAGAAAGACGTCTCGTTCAATGATCACGGGCTCATAGCCATTCTTTTCAAATTTTACGACGTACTTTTCCCCGAGTTTAGCCGATTGAGAGTAGATGGGAGTTACGGTTTCATTTCCTTTTCCATCTTTAACGACTTCACCATTGACGGTAACGGTTGCACCGACCGGGCGAGTTTTAAAGGTGAGTGTTGCCTCCGGAACCGTGAACGATGATGCTTCAGCGACTTCTTCACTTCCATAATTAATCGCGAAAAGAGCCATCACAATGGTAATTATGGCCAAAGCCGCGAAAGCGATATAGTAGAACGTGGGAACGCGTTTCGTATTTTGTGGAGCCACCGCCATAGGATCCGGATATCCAGGAAATGGAAATGCAGGAGGCGGAGCCTCGGGAATCGACATCGGAGGTGCAGCCGGTGCAGGAGCAGGCGCAGGGGCCGCCGGCTGATTGCCATAAGAAGGCATGGCATTGGCTTTAGGGGTAAAGTTGCCATCTTCACAATCGTAAAGAGATAAACCGGGAACGTAGTCCGGAAGTTCTGAAACCTGGTGCCCATTTTTATTCGACAAAGCCAGAACCACATCGCCAAGACGGGCATCCGATCCATCGCCTTCAACATTGATCCAGTTCTCAAGTGCATCGGCAAATTTTCCGCAATCGGCAAATCGCATATCGCGATCGCGTTCAAGCGTTGTCATGATGATATTGCCAAGCTGACGCGGAATATTGGAATCGATATCCGACGGATGAATGAGATCAGCCTTGAGAACTTTTGTTAAAATATCAAAGTCACTGCCTGCTTTAAAAAGCCGATAACCGGTCAAAAGTTCCCAGGCAACCGTACCGAGTGTAAACATGTCGCTGCGGCCATCGAGCTGTCTGCCTTTTGCCTGCTCAGGACTCATGTAACTGCTCTTGCCTTTGACCGTTCCAACACGCGTCTTCGTCGCACGAGAGGCCGCTTTCGCAATGCCAAAATCCATCAGCTTGACCTGGCCGGTATTCGATACCATGATGTTATGCGGCGTACAGTCTCGATGAACAATATTTAACGGCGTACCATCATCCGCCTTGCACGAATGGGCATAAAACAGGGCTTTTGCTGTTTCACATACGATTCTTGCAATCTGAGTCGGTGTAAATCGCTTATGATATTTTTCACAAGCATCGCTCAGAATGCGAATATCTGTTCCCTGGATAAACTCCATCGTGATGTACCAGTCATTGTTGACTTCACCGACTTCATAAATATTCACAATGTTCGGATGTTTCAGGCGAATCGCAATGTTACCCTCATCCTTAAACATCGTGACAAAGCTCTCGTCTTCCGTGTAGGACGGAAGAATTCGCTTAATAGCCAAATCGATCTGCGGCATGGACGGATCCGCATACCGAGCTTTGTAAATTTCGGCCATACCGCCAACAGCGACCTGACCTAGCAACAAGTATTTTCCAAATGGTTCTGGCTGTTTCATCACTTATCCAATCGTGTGTTGTCTATGTGTAAATGCACAAATGCCAGTTTGCGGCAAAATCAGGTTATAACTCTATCATCTATCCCTGATTATCTCAACTTTAAGACTCTTCTTAAAAGCCAAATAGGCATTTTTCAAAGCGCTATCGATACATCGTCCGAACGAAGATCGCTCAATATGACCTGCAATATTCCCTCTGTAATCACAAAAACCGGCCCCGGCTCTTCCTCGCCTCCTGCGTCAGACCGCAATACCTGCCCATAGCGATATAATCCTTTCATCGCCTCACTGAGTTTGAGACGATAGCTCAGCTCCCGTTCCTGATGCATATACACTCGCAGTTCAGCCTCTCCCGCTTCAAACTTCTTCCGCTCTTCCGGCGTCGCATATCGAACGGCTTGAACCGATTCAAGCGTCTTGATGTAATTGCCAAGAAGCTGCGCATCCAATTCCCTGGCGTCATCCTCAGTCTGACCGCATGCCCTGCCATTCCATTTCCCGCCACGGCCCGGATAATACTCAACACAGCTTCCGCCCACTTCAATTTCAATGGCTGCCAGCTGGCTTAAATCGAGTTTCCAGACGCGTTTTGTCCGCATTTCATCCAGACTCGGAAATATTCCCATGAGTCGTCTTGCCATCACGACTCCCGTTCGCCGATCACCATCCCGGCGCATGTATCGCGCCCCTTCTCCCAGCCACGACTTCGTCTTATCCGCCCCGGGAATGAGTTCCTCTCCAATGTAAAACACATAGGAATGTCCCTCTGTTTCAATCGTCAATCGACCTCCCGGATTTTTGACCTTGTCTTCGACACCATCCGCCCAGTCATCTACATAAAATGGCGTCACCAGCTCCAATATCGTCGCAACACGCCTCTCATCCAGATCAAAATCATCGACTGCCTGCGGATTCAAATCAACTTCTGCTCGCGACAAACGCCAGCCCTGCGGATTCGATTCCGTCTTCACCCCCGTTCGTTCAACTCGAAATGACTCATTCTGTGTCCATATCTCAATACCTGTCACATCCATCATCGAAAGACTTAACCACTCGCGCTGACGCCATCCAGACACAGGCTGCTCAAAAAATGGACCGAAATCAAACAAGGGGACAAATGCACGATACGCCTCTTCGCCCATAAACACCCATCGCCGTTCTGAATCAACCGTCGGAAGCTTTATCCCCTGGCCTAATTCGAGACGACACAACGTTTCCCCCTGCGCCAAAAATGTCAAATGAGTCGGTTTTTCAATCGACAAATGTTTTTTTTCATCCTGCGTCAATTTGCGCCTGTCATCCACATACATTCGAGCACTGATAAAACGATTAAGTGCCATCAAGGCCCCGGGCTCAAGTGCCTCCTGAACCGGCTCCGTCATTGCCCATCGACCGCCTTCCCTTTTCAGGCGCATTTCTCCATATTCCGTTTCCACACTGATTTCATCTGACCTGGAAAACTCACACGGAAAAACATCAAAATCCGATACGGTGTGCTGATGACGGCTAAACAATATCCCCGCGACAATGACAAGAACGACAAGAACTGACAATAAAATCAATATTTTGTTACGCATCGCTATTCATCCATGCCATCGAAATAATCAACTTCAGCCCCGTACCAGTTCCGAAATCTCACCCAGCCATCGGGCGATCGCGAAATGACACTCTCGGGGCATAAATCGACTTTTCCATATCCATCCGGCAAATCAATAACATAATGCGGGATTCCAAGACCAGACAATCGTCCACGAAGCTGTTTCATCACCTCTAATCCCGCATCAATCGAAGTCCTGAAATGATGTGTTCCCTGAGCCACATCACACAAAAACAAGTAATATGGCCGACAACCTTCTCTTAATAGCCAACGATAAAGCGGCTCCAAAATCTCTCCATGATCATTGATGCCTTTGAGCAAAACACTCTGATTGCCCAAAATACAACCTGCACTTCGCAGGCGTCGAAGTCCCTGAGCCGACTCACTGCTGACCTCATAAGGGTGATTAAACTGCGTATTCACATATATCGGACCATTGACCGACAAAATCTCGATCAACCGTTCATCATTCAGACGCTGAGGCAATGTACACGGCATTCGCGTACAGAGTCTTATCACATCGACATGGCCGCACTCGCGAAGCGAACTAAATAACCACGACAGCGTCTCATTCGGCAAACTCAACGGATCACCGCCAGAAATCAATACATCACGAATCTGTTCGTTGCTGGCCACGCATGCCAAAGCCTTTTCGAGCTGATGCCGCGAAATGGTCTCCATCAGTCCAACACGACTTCTTCTCGTACAATGCCGACATCGCATCGCACATTCATGGGTCGAATAAATCAATGCCCTGTCGGGATAACGACGTGCAGCACACTCACAAATGGCATGTCGATTCTCACCCAGTGGATCCGACAAAAGCCCATCGTGGACTTCAAGTTCCCGGAGTGTCGGTATCGCCTGACGCCGTATCGGACATCCGGCACCTTCCTCACGATGAACCAAAGCGGCATAATGCGGACTGACACACACTGAAAACACAGAAGCCATCGCCTCTATGGCCTCTTTTTCTTCTGGCAAAAGCCCAACTGCCTGCTCCACATCTTCCGCTGTCAACAGGCGATGAGACCATTGCCAAGTATATGAATTCCACTCTTCTTCCGTCACATCCCGCCAAATTTCCGGTCGACGGTCATAGCTGCTTTGTACATCTCTGATAACAATCGACTCACGGGAGAGTGCCTTTATTTCTTTCGCATCAAGCATAGGATAACTGCTGTCACATCTGGATATTTTGGCCATAACTCCGGTCACGAAATCATGGCAAAACACCCGTTTCAGGCCTTGAAATGCCCCTCAAAATCCACATATTTGCCGAGAAGAAGTTCATATTTTTCTCGATGGCTTGCCTGAATGCAGCTCACATTTGTCGTCAGTGCACTCGACAATGCCGATGATGCCGGATTCTGCGCTTCTGTTCCAAGCGGAATCATTGGAATGACGCGCTGAATAACGCAATGTACATTGGAAACATTATTTCTCATGTGAGTTACGACATCATCAACCGTCACAACCTGATCAAGCCAACAGTCATAATCCGTTGCCTGGCAAACCGAGGCATAAGCCATCTCGGCCTCAAGTGCCAGTTTGGCTTCCGGAATTGCCGTCATTCCCACGAGATCAGCATGCCATGAACGATAAAGTTCACTCTCAGCCTTCGTCGAAAAAGCGGGGCCCTCCATACAAACATAGGTTCCACCATCATGAGTCGTCACGCCTTCTGCCCGACAGGCCTCAAGCAAAATGCCGCGAAGCTGCTGATTAAAGGGATAGGCAAACGAAACATGGGCCACAATGTCATCAAAGAAGCTGTCGCGACGATGACGTGTTCTGTCAATGATCTGGTCAGGAATACAAAAATGTTCCGGTGCAATATCAATATTCAGACTGCCAACAGCTGAAAATGTAATGACCCAGAAAACACCAAGCTTTTTAAGTGCCCAAATATTGGCAGCGTAAGGAACAAACGTCGGCGGAATGCGATGACCATGTCCATGACGCGGAAGAAATGCCACTCTCCGGCCCGAATACTCCGCAATCGTAATGCGATCACTCGGTCGTCCAAACGGCGTATCCATCTCAATTTCTTCAATCACATGCATGCCGTCGATTTCACTCAGACCGCTGCCACCAATAATCGCGATTTCAGCTTTCTTTTCCATTAATCAGTTCCTTTCTGGTCCGGGTTCAGAAAATTAACCTTTTCACACCCGATTAATTGTTTGTGATTTGCCCCTTCACGAACCGCAACACTCACCTGTTCGTCGTCACTGATGATGCTGCCGCACACGGCATCGAAACCAACAGTCCATAAAACAGGATGAAGAGGAACGGTCGGTCCTACGATCATTCGATAAGCGTCAGTCCGGCAGCACGACAAAATATCTTCTGTTGCATGCGTCAAAAGCGTAGACGATGTCATCACAACAATATCCGCACGCGACAATAGTTCCGGAATACGAGTCGCTGGAATATCTCCAGGCTCACATCGGCCTTCCAGTTCGTAAACGTCTATCTCATGTCCCGCCGCTCTCAATGCATCGGCAAAATGAAAATGCCCAATCAGAGCAATGCGTTTTCGCGTTTTCAGACACTGAGACGACAATAAATCCTGGGCTTTTCCAGCAAACCGTCTTCCCGTCATGTCACATGCAGGAAATGAGGCACTCACTGCGGCATTTGCCAAAGCACGAGCCGAAAGCGACTCGCTGTCATACAATGAAACGAGCTCATGAACAGCCATTCCTTTGAGCGTACCAGCAAAAGGAATCAATGCCCCCGGGGGGTCAGGACACCATCGATGGGCTGTTGCGGAAAGGCCACTGCCATATTGAGTACGGACGTAAGTCCAGAAAATGCCGACAGAAACGTCCTGTATCACAGCATCCGCCGGCACAAGGCCGGCGAGTGTATCAAAAATTCTCATTATTTGGATTAGTTAGCGGCTTCGGCGGCAGGTGCGGCTTCGGCGGCAGGTGCGGCTTCGGCGGCAGGTGCGGCTTCGGCGACAGGTGCGGCTTCGGCGACAGGTGCGGCTTCGGCGACCGGGGCAACATCAGCAGCAGGTGCGGCTTCGGCGACCGAGGCAGCATCTTCAACGACATCTACCGGAGCTGCTTCAGCAGCATTCTGGCTGGAATCCGAAGCTGAACAAGCAGACACGATCGGAGCATACGTCGTTGCATAAGCGATATCATCGAGATCTTCATGAGAAATAACCGTTGAACAGCCAAATGTCTGGAAAGCGAGTTGTGCATAGCATTCACAATAGCCAGCTGCCCAATTTTGATCGACTTCCCCGAGGTCATTTCCATCGGCATCTTTCATACGAAGCGGCGTTGTCCCATCAGCTTCAAAAGCCATCACACCAAAGCAGCTCTCTGCGAGCTGCTGCATAAAGGCATCGCAATCGATTTCTGACTTTTCCTGCGCAGGTTCCTGCGTTTCAGCGACGACCTCTTCTTCCTCTGTGGCTTCATCCGGATCTGCAATCATGACAGAACCGCAGCTACTCAACAGACCCAAAAACGCCAAACTCGACATACTCAATAAAAAACGACGCATCGAATAACTCCTTAATTTAGGGTAAAATTCTAACAATTAGTCTCCGTGAGACACTGCTTTGAATCTAATCGATTGTGGCCTCGGAAAAAACACAAAAAAAGCCTAAAGTGAAAAATCACTTTAGGCTAAATCGGGGCGACAGGATTTGAACTTGCGACCTCTTGCACCCCATGCAAGCGCGCTACCAGGCTGCGCTACGCCCCGCTAGCCGAACGGCCGCGCTCTTTACAGCATACAGTCCATCCTGTCAAAACAATTTTTACTTTTCCATCTTTTTTAGTTACAGCTCAGCAGGGGATCTGCCCCGAACCCCGCTGGAGCTTTGCCCTGTCCTCAGTTCGCAATATGAAATGAATTTCGTTTCCCGAGCCTGTCGGCTCTCCAACTCGTTCATTTCATTTGCTCACTGGGATCTGTGGTTTTCGCCATTCACAGGATGGCGAAAATCCTCGCCCCCCCTCCAAAGGGCTTACCCCTTTGGAATCCGCAATATTTTAATTGGTATAAGCATTTGGAGCTCCCCTATTTCTCCCTTTTTCCCTCATTTTTCTTTTTTCATCTTCTCAATACTTGAAAATGTCACAAAACATTGCCATAAAGTCGCCCGCTTATTAGCCGTTTTGTTTTCAGTTGCGGCTTTTTTCATTGGTCAGAGTTCATTCTGACTTTTTCTCTTTTTGAGGATCTATCATTATGAAAAAAATCCTTCTCACCGTTGCCCTGACTTCCCTTATGGCTTTCTCTGTTTCCGGTTGCGGCATTAAAGCCCTCGAACCAGAGCCCGTTCCATTGAGCGGACAGCACCTCGGCAAAATGGCTCTCGAACACACTGCCATCGCAAACACCCTTAATGTTTGCGGCAAAGATGTCGCCGACTTCAAAACCACTCTCCGCAACGGCTTCAACTATATCGCCGGCGAAATCGTCCCCATCACCTCTCCTGAAGAAGCTACCTCCACGCTCCGCCTCGACTCCCTTGAAGTCAGCTGCCTCGGTGACAAATTCCTCAAAGGTAACGTCATTACCTTCAAATTCAAATTCACATGGCTCTTCAAGGATGGAAGTGAATTCTCTCAGACCGCTACCATCACTGGTGCTTCTGAAGGCTCCGTTAAAGATGCTCTCGCCGACGCCGTCGAAGGCCTCTATAACTTCGCATTCTCCGCTTACCTGAGCAAACTCAACCTCGGAAATCAGCAATAGTCCCCATCTGAGTATGTTTCTTATGATGCCCCTGTCCTTCGCTTTTTTTCCTTCACTTCGGGTTTTATGATAGGGGCGTCCTTCCTCGCCATTCACGTTTCGGCAGCCATCACATGCTACCTCTTTTTTATAGCATGTGTCATTTCATGCCTCTGCATTGCGCACGGCAGATCCATTAATCCTCTTTTCGCTACTTCCTTCTGCGAAGCCGGGCTTTTCTTTGCCGCAGAAACACTAGCTACCGGCGCTTTCTGGGCATTTCAGGCATGGGGAAAGCCATGGGTTTGGGAACCGCGTCTTACCGGTATGTTTCTCATGACACTCTTTTTTGTCTCGTGGAGAATCGCCGTTGCCATCCTCGGAAATGAGGCTGTTGCCAACAAAAAACTCACGGCTTCTCTCATTATTCTGGGACTGCCGGCCATTTTCTTTACACACGCTGCCGTGCGACTTTTTGGCGGAATCCATCCGGATAAAATGCCAGCCTCCATCTCGTGGCAGGCATGGATGATCATTCTCGCGGCCTTGATTCACCTCGGGATGGGCATCGCTTTCGCGATCGTGAGATACAAAAAAATGGCTGGCCGTATGGAACGAAGCGCCAGCAAAGTGACATAGGCCAAGCCCGGTCTGCGTATGCCGAAGGCATAGCAGCCGACAAAAAATCTCACCCCTATTCAACGCTCACATTCGCACACCCTCGCGAATAAATCGCATCCAGAACCCAGGCTGCCGTATCGTAATCCGCCTTTTTATGAATCGAAAGACGAGGCGTCGGCGTACAAAGTGCCGGCAAAACCCTGTCGACATAGCTCGAAAAATCATTTTTGGACATTGTCGCATCATTCACAATCATGACGCTGTTTTCATTGATATAGACTTTGAGCTGATCAGCATGAACTTCCGTATCGCTTTCCAATTGAACATGTGGAAGAACCTGGCTTTGAAGAATATTGTAATCATCCTCCAGGGACGTCGTCTCCTCTTCAAGCTGCCTCAGCTCTTCATCCAGAACCAAAAGCTCCGGCATCGACTCCACAGAGGCACGAAATTCATCCATCGTTCGCGCATCAGTGTTGGATTTGGCGCATCCACAAAACAATATTGCCAATGAAATCAGTATATAGGGAAGAAGTTTCATTTCATTTTCCTCAAGCTCAACGTCGGAACAGATTCGTATGAACCTTGATATCACCGCCATTGGGAATGACCTTTATCTGTTCAGTCCGGTAGTCCGGATATTTTATCGTCAGGTGAATGACCTGATAGGCTTCGGTTGATATCTTGCACGGCGTCTTCATTACATAGAGTTTACCATTGACGTAAACTTCTGCATTTTCGGGCGTTGTCGAGAGTTCAACCATCGGTTCGTCGTTTTTCTGGGGCTCGAGATTCACGGCAAATCCCACGATATCATCCGACTTTTCGTCAATCGTCACGATGTGATCGCGGCCATCTCCTGTCAAAAAAACGGCATTAAACGGCGGCTGTTTGGAAAGCTCGAGACTCAAAGGCGTCATTCCCTGAACATGACCATCGATTTGAACCATCGCCGGCTCATTGCTCATAAATTTATACGTTCCGAACTTTTTTTGGGGAATGGCGATATCGTTCGGGAAGAAATGAAGGACACCGTAAACGATACAGCCAACGAGCATAATCGCAATGCAGCCGCCAACGATCAATTTTACAGGAGAAACCCGGTGGAAAAAGTCCAAAACTTCGAGAGCGGGCAAAAAACGAGGCGTTGCATTGGATATTGAAGATTTTTCGCCGGATTCGAGCTGTTCAAGCGCACGCTGAAACTCCTGCATCGAGCTGTATCGACGCTGGGCATTTTTTTCCATCGCCTTGCTCAATATCGAATAAAGCTGTCGCCAGTAGCGGCTTGAACGGTATTGTTCGGGGAGCTTCGGAAGCTTGTCATTCATCGTCGAACGGAAAATTTCCAGAAGGTTTTTGCCCATAAACGGCGGCATTCCGAACAGGCATTCCCACATGATGACGCCGAGTGAATAGACATCGGCACGGCCATCGAGTTCGGCGCCCTGAATCTGCTCAGGAGACATATAAAACGGCGTGCCGAGGGTTGCACCGGCCCGCGTCAGCTTTTCATGAACCGCAAACGGATCGTCATCCATCTTGGCCACACCAAAATCGAGAACCTTCACGGCATCCTCTGAATCTGCCTGATGAATGATGAATATATTCGCCGGTTTTAAGTCGCGGTGAACTATCCCGTTGTTATGGGCGTCGCAAAGGGCCTTTGCAACTTCGATCATGTATTTGACGACGACCTCCGGAGCCAGGGTCCGTTCTCTTTTCAGGATCGCATCCAGAGCCTCGCCCTCCAGGAACTCCATTGTAAAATAATGGATTCCCTCTTCCGTGCATCCCGTATCAAAAAGCTGACAGATATTGGGATGCTTCAAACGCGATACGGCATCCGTCTCCCTCATAAAACGACGGACGATAATCGGGTCTTCACCGTATTCGGCACGAAGCATTTTCACGGCAACCACACTGCCGTTTCTCACATCATGAGCCTGATAGATATTACCCATTCCGCCGCGCGCAGCAAGATAATTGATGAGGTAACGCTCGGCAAAGAGGCTGCCGATATAGGGATCTTTTTCCATGGACTGTTTCATATAAAACTAGCCTTCCGTAACCTTCAATAGACGGGATATGCTTTCTTTGATTCTGGCCTCGCTTCGCTCCAGACCAAACGTCTGATAGACCTCGAGAGACTCGCGATAGGCAGCCAGAGCTTCTTTCGGCTGCTGTGAATCGCGCAGATAATCCGCATACATTCTCAGCATTCTGCCTCGATCGAGGTGCATCCCCCGGCGCTCGCATATTTTCAAAATCTGTTGATAACATGCATCGACCTTCTGATTTTCTGCTGCCGCTTCAGAGTTTTGTTTCGCATGAAGCTGCACATAGAGAAGAAGGGTACGAATTAATAGATGAACATTGTGAAGACCGGCGGCAATGCGATGAGCTTTTCTCACTGTTCGCATAGCCCGATCCGTCTGACCATTTGCATACTGAAGGCGTGATGTATTCGAGAGGCAGCGAGCGATCAGCGGCTTTTGGTGCATCTGCTGAGCCATGCCGAGGCATTCCTCGGTTGCCGCGCGCGCCGTACGGCGCGCCTCCAGAACAAGCGCCGCATCCGATATATCGGCAAGCAGATGCGAGTGCATGCTCACATCGTTCATTTCCTGAACGAGACCAAGCGACAGGTTCCAGGCTTCAAGAGCCGACGATATGTTGTCCAGCCTGAAATAGATACTGCCTAGCGACTGATAGGCGCGAGCCCGCATCCAGGCATCCTCAATGTGTTCTGATGCCCGGATCACTTCCTGCAATATTTCCGTTGCCTTGACGGGATCGCCGCCTCCGGCCTCTGTTTCTGCCTCCGTCCAATCTAATATCAGACGCTCCCGAACCGACAGCTCTTCATTCTTAGCACAATCTCTCGCTCGAAGTATCCACCCTGCTGACTCGCGATAACGGGATTCAAAAAGACAGCATCTCGCGTGGGCCAAATACAAACGAACCGTCGTCTGACCGCAACACTCGCGATTTAAATACGTATGTGCCCGAGACAGATATCTTTTCACATGACGAATACTGCCCATTTCGATCAGCATTTCCGCCATCTGAATACATGCCCGAGACGCCTGATTATACGCCGAAATCTTCAGCGCATCACGACACGCGCTGCGACAAAGCCGGAATGCTTCATCGACAAGACCGCGCCGGAAGGAGGCCACTGCACCATCCAGTGAAAAATGAATACGGGCCGAGACGTTTTCATCCGGAAGACTCTTGAGCAGTTTCCTGAACAGCGCAAGCGCAGACCCTAAATGCGATTTGTTCAGAGCCCCATACGCCGCACGCTCATAAAAACGACATGCTTCGTGCATAAACTGAACGCTGCGCCACAAATCCCCAATCACTTCATCATATATCCCGGATGCATTGTTCAATGAATACCACTGCGCTGCACTGCAATACACGTGCTGACGCATCGCATCTCCCACCGTACTGGATATCATCTTGCGCTCGCACTCATGCTTAAACACATAGGCCGGCGTGTGGGTTCCAAAAGCGCCCTCAGCTCGTTCCAAAAATGCACTTTCGCGAAGCTCGCGCAAAACCTCGGAACACGAAAAAGACTCCGGCGCCTTAAATTCCGGCCACATCGACAGAATGCACTCGATCGTCGATACCGTAAACGGGGCATTTAACAGCGACGAAAGCTGAAGAATCGTTTTCTCCAACTCGGGACAGTCCTTGAAACGATGAACAAGTTTCATCGCAAGCGCGTGCGGAATTGACTCATGCCGAAGCTGTTCTATCGCCTCATTCCAATGAATCATGCTCTCCGGATTGAAATGTTTGACGGTCAGTTCGATGGCTCGAAGCGGGCTCCCAAATGACCTTTGCGCAATCAGATTGCAGATTTCCCTCGGCACTATCTGTTTCTCGCGCTTCTCCGACAGCTTCTTGATCAAATGATGCGTCAGCAGCGACAGGTCGGCATCACTCAAAGCTGAAAGTTCCTCAAAATCCATCGAACACGCGTGAAGACTTGCCGGTATCTGCTGCCGGCTAGTCGTCGTCACAACAACTGTCAGGCGGCTTTCATCGGGAATTTCCCGATACAGTTCACTGAGAAGTTCCAGAGACTCCGAATCAAATTTCTCCACGTCATCCAGAACGATGACCAGTGCATTGTGCACCAAATCTGCTCGAAAAAGCTCTCTGAGCGGTTCGGATATCTGCGCCAAAAGCTCCCGGGCCTTGGCCTCGCGCTCTTTGACATCAAGAATCTCTTCCTTGTTCTCGTCAACACCCTGTCCACGAAGAACAAATGTCTTCTCAGCCGACGCTTCATCATCCTCAACACCGCTGGCTTCGCCGCCGACATTCATCTCCAATATCTGCGGAACACTCAATACTTTTCCAGCATCCGCGCTGCCGGACTTTTCAACGCACGGCTTCTTTCCTTCTTTGGATACAAAAGCCTTTATTGATTCCAGCTTATCGGTATGAAGCTTCAAATGGCCGGCCAGGCTCGGAACCTCATTCTCTTTGGCAGCCGCCTTTTCGGGACGCCA
Source organism: Myxococcota bacterium (assembly GCA_045599245.1). Classification (GTDB taxonomy): domain Bacteria; phylum Myxococcota_A; class Bradymonadia; order UBA4248; family UBA4248; genus UBA4248. Next base: position 659 of record JAZRVP010000068.1, on the reverse strand, counting down.
AAATGCCAAAATGCCCTCGCTTACTTCGGCCGCCTTTTCCGCCGGCACAATTGCACTCACTGCTCCCGTTACAAATCTGCGAATGCACTCATACGGAGCATCTCCCGAAATATAAAATCGCTGCTCAAGAATATTCTTTATCGCATAATACGGACACTGCGCTGATGAATTCGGAGCCAGCGTCAGCACATTCTGCGGCGCATGCTCCAGCATCGCATGAAGCTCGGCGATAAATGAGGTTTTTCCCATCCCGCTTTCCGCAACAAGCGCCATCATCCGCTTGTGCCCAAACGTGTGCTCACCCACAATCTGCCAGTACATTCTGCGGCACTGGCGCGTTCTGCCCCGCAGTGCAAGCGGCTCAAAGTTGTACCACTCCGGCCTGCAGCTGTCGTGACGAAGCGAAAGATTTGTCAGCCGCGAACTCACCTCCGGATTCTCCGGCATATCTTCTTCGCCACGCACTCTGACACGCCGATCGACTGCCGGAATTTCGGCCGAAGACTTTTCAGCCGCCTCCGCCCCCGCCTTCTCACCGCCTGGCGCCGATTGTAACAAACACTGCGAACTTGAATTCTCTTCAATTACAACGTTATTATTTGCATTTTCCTCTAAATTCTCACAAACTCCAGACTTATCTACATCTTTTTTTGATGTAT
>JAZRVP010000067.1:0-8409 GCA_045599245.1 Myxococcota bacterium | reverse complement strand
AGCGTATTCGAGGGAATCAAAAATATCTTTGCCAAACCAATTCTCATCTGACACCGATTAAGGTCTAAAAGCTGCGACACAAAAAGTTTGACGGGGGGAAATGCGTTTTGCGATTAGGCAAAACGTAAAGGGAGAGGTGTGTCAATCCTCCCCCCGCTGAGTAGTAACAAAAATTAATTTTATCTCGTAATGAGGCGTTGTGATGTTTCAGGGAATATTGCTATTATTTAACATCTTATCACAAACCCAAAGCTTCTCTGACTTTGTTGAGCAGCTCAAACAACCGAATCATAAAATCGCCATAAAATCCATCTTTATGTTCATCTTTACGATTATCCTGAGCGGCAAATGCATGTGTCACTGCGCCAATTGGCGCAGAAATCGTTACTTTATTAAATCTTGGGGTTCGGTGTGAATTTCACCCAGATAACCGGACGAATGCCAAACGCATAACCTGAAGCCTGGGTCTGGTGAACTCCGTCATTCCGAATAATGATTGAATGTTCATCGTAATTACCTTTTGCACGAGCCCATACAAAGCCTTCACTGCCATCTTTCCACTTGGATGGCTTATCGTTCAGATATTTAACATATTCAGAATCGCTTAAAATATAGACTTTGTCGATGGTCTCTTTTTCATAGCTGTAATTTGATTTGTCAACAGCCACGCTTACAAGCAGCTCTTTTTCTTCCGAAGAAAATGATGATTTTATGAAATTATTTTTTGAATAGTCGATTTGGGCGGCATTGTTGTTTTCATCCAAACCGTTCAGCCATGATCTGAGCGTGCAATTTTCCCAGGTGTTGGCTGCGTTAAATGTTTCATGATATTTTTTTTTCAAATAATATATATTTGCTGACGAGCATCATGGTACCATCTTTAACATCCGTCTTAATCCATTCAATGGGAATGACGCTTTCATTGTAAGTATAGGTTCCGATTTCGAATTCAGCATCTGGTTTAAAACAATGGCCATTAAAATAGCCCATATCATCATCAGCACATGCAAAGGTGCAAACGCCATCCATATCCTCATAACCAGGAATACAGGTGCAGCTGCCTGCTATACCGGTTAATTGTTTGCTGCTGTCACAGAAACATGAATCTGTATCGATATCATATATTTCTTTTTGGTAATCGCACTTTTCGATGCAGGTGCTATCTTTCAGGATATATCCCGGTTCGCAATTCAGTGAACATGCTGCGCCTGACTCGCTTTCGATGCAGATGGCTTTGCCGTGGGCATCATCTTTACATGCTTTATCATCGGTCACTTCCACTCTGACGCCATCACGGCAGATGGACAGATTCGTTTGGGGAAAATTGCAGACGATTGAGCCAGGATTGATACTGCTGTCTTCACCGCATTTTTTCTCAGCACGGCAGCTGTTCATATAAATGTCACAAATCGGCGTATCGGGGTTGATGGCAGCACATTCTGCTCCGTCATCGAATTGTTCATTTACATTGGATGAACATGTTTTCAAAACATTGCCGTCGCAGACTGTTTCGCCTTTTCGGAAAAGTCGTCCATTGAAGTTGCAGTCTGTGACAATTGGGATCTTGCAGATAAACTGTCCTCCATTTTTTTCATCTAAAGCACAGTATTTATCTTCGGAAACGCAGTCAGAAACTGGCGTGATTGCACCATCATTGCAGGTCACGATATTGTTGCCGAAACAGCCGCTGGTTCCGTGAAGAATATTGCCGCAGTTTTTATATGCGGAACATGCGGATTCACCATCACGGCAGGCTGGTGTTTCACCGGAACAGGCATTTTCGGCTTCTTTCAGCAAGCCATCATCGCAAACCATGAGCAAATTGTTCTGACATATCTGTTTGCCATCTGGAATGTCGTCACAATTTCGCGGAGTGCAGATTCCGGATGAACAGACACCTCGTGAACATGGTTCCGATGAAACCGTTCCGTCATCTTCACACGTCACAACATCGCCTTTTTCATTGCAGACGGCATCGCCGGGAAGCATATTTTTTCCGTCAACCAAGCAGAATACAAGGGATGTATCTTCAACACAGGCAGGCAGGCCGGAATCATCAATGCCGCAGATTTGATTCATGTCGCTGCAGGATACAGTATTTGAGCTGCCGTCATCATTGCATTGGGTTAAAACGCCATCCATGCATTTGGACACACATGGGGTTGATTCAGGAATTACGCAGGCTGCCTGCCCGTTGAGCATGGAACCGCAAATTTTGTTCGAATCAGCACAATTTTCCTGAATCGACCAGGTTCCATTGGTGCATGCCTCGACATTGGCTGCGTTACATCGAAGATATCCTTCGTTACAGAAAATATCAACCGGTGTAACAGAATCATTGCTGCATGCATAAGACGCAGCAGCCGCTGCCAGAAATGCAAGACACAGATATTTGTTGCGAATCATGAAAACTCCTGTCTGGAAAGGTGATTATCAGGGCAGAGCACGGGGATGCTCTCACTCCGTTGAATATAGCAGTTAATATATCAATAGCCAAAATTTGATAAGACTAATGATACAACGATTCAGGTCGGAAATTTTTCAGCTAAGAATGTTCTGCACTTTTGGGTGCGCACCGTGGCTGCGTAGTGAGCAACGCCGCCACGGTGGGCAGGGGAAATAGCCGCCGCGCGTCCGCCATATTGCCGCAGGCAATAGGCGGCGCACAAATTTTATCATAATTTATGAAATTAATTTATTTTACAAACCGTTTAATCTTGCACGTATGCACTTTCGTTTTTTCGTCGTAATTCACACCGACGAATAGCAGATCGCCCTGATATTGTTTGAGTGCATTGCAATATTGTTTATTCTCGATCTGCGTGAGGGCAGTTTCGGTGGTACTGTTGCGCTTGAGTTCGACGATCATCGCTGGAATATTGGGAATATAGGGAATGAATGCAATATCCGCAAAGCCCTTGCCTCCGGGCATTTCGCTCACGACGGTATAGCGCGTATTGGCGTAAAAATAAGCGAGCCTGATAACGCTCTGAAAACAGCCTTCGTTGTTGTATTGCAAATTGGCACAAAGTTCTTCATGGGAATCATTCAATGCCTGCGCAACGGCGACTTCATCACCATTCATGGTGAGATCGAGAAGCCGCTTGGAATGATTGACGATGTTTATCACTTTTTCATAATCATCTTCATTGCGAATCGAGTTAATCCATTCGTGTCGAATTTCCCGATTTGGAATATAACATTGTTGATTGCTTTGATCGTAAGCCAAATAGCCGAGGTGAATTAAATAAGTGAATACATCATGTTTTGAGTGAAAGTCTGTCATCGTATTGAGGTAAGTCGTGACATCGACATCGACTTTACCGCCTGCAAGCATGGTCATAATATCATCTCGAATACCTTTAAAATTCATTAATATATAATTTTTAAGTGCATCATAAGATCCAGTCTGTGTCCAATAGCTGCTATATTCTCGATCGAGCATCGAGTTGACGACCGAGCATGGATTATAAAAGTTCGTACTATCAAGCCTATACCCATCATACCAGCGTTTGCATTCATTAAAGCACATATCTCGCTCAGTACACAACGTTTTCACTTCGTCTTCAGTAAAACCAGCAAAAGGCGTAAACTGTCTGGCATTGACCATTGTATATTCGCGAAATACGTTAAGTTTGGATTGTATTTTATCGCGAACAACCGGCAAAATGCCCGTAATATAGACAAGTGCAAAAGCAGGCGAAAGTGAGAGATTCTTAAACATACCATTGAGAAATCTCAAGTACGGATTGAATATCGTCGCTTTAACCTGTTCTCGAACCAAAACATCGTATTCATCGATAATTAACACAAATTGTTTGCCAGTTTGCATATATGCTTTCGCGATGCAGTCTTCAAGCGCGTCGTCTTCTTCGATACCGGCATCGGGAAACTCTCGCATCATCTCACGGCGAATTTTAGCAGTAAACAGCGGGACGATGTCTTCATCGCCGTTAGAATTGGAATAAAACGCATTCATATCAAAACAAATGACATTATACTGATTGAGATGCGTTTCAAAATCGGGACTTTGGGCTATCTTGAGCTTTTCGAGCAGCGGGCGAGAATTGGCCTTTTTGCTGTAATAAGCAACGAGCATACCGCTCATCATCGATTTGCCAAAGCGACGCGCTCGCGAAATGCAAACATAATTCTGCTCCGTGTTAATGAGCTGATTGAGTTCGTGGATCATCATCGATTTGTCGACGTAGATCTTTGAGTTCATTGATTTCTTTAACAATGCTTCACTTGGATTGACATAGAGTCCCATGATGTTTCCTCCCGTGATGTGTGGAGAAGTGTCCACAGCACCATGTCTAGCATAAAACGGGGTTCATGGCGAGCGTATCGGCGGCAGCCCGTCCTATGCAAAAGACTTCTGGACGTTTCAAATCCTCGCCATTACTCGCTTTGCGCACATTTTTCTTTTGACTCGCTGTCTTTGGCGAGTGATAGAATGCAAGCTCGAACCAGGAAGGGCATGCGCAATGAAAAGAAAAAGAAAGCGGTTTACAAAGGAATTTTGTCAAGCTATTTGGGCTGATTTACGGCTGATTGATGACATTATGATGACCGTTTTTTTCGATGGCGACTGTGAAAATGTACAGAAGATGATCAATATCATTCTGGAACGAGATGATTTGATCGTAAAAAGTGTCAAGACACAGTACAAGATTGCGAATCTGAAAGGACGCGCCGTCCGGCTTGATATTTATGCCGAAGATGCCCAGGGCGGAGTACACAACATCGAATTTCAGCGTGAGCGATATGGTGCGTTCCCCAAAAGACTTCGATATAATCAAAGCCTGTTGGATGCGAATGCGCTGAAAAAAGGCGAAAAAGTCGATAAACTGCCCGATGTTCACGTCATCATGGTCATGGAGAAGAACATTATAAAATGCATGACCAGTCAATGGCTGGTAAATTCAGGCAATTAAAGGATGCAGAAATCGAACATAAGGAGAGAGGAAATATGAATGCAGCATTACAGGCACTTTGGGATGAAGCACAGGGTGAAGCCAAAGAAGAAATGAGAGAAGAAAGCAACGCAAAACTTGTAAACAACGTGAAATCTCTCATGGAGAATGTTGGATGGGATTTTGAAACATGCGCTAAAAATCTCGCACTTTCCGATGAAGACAAAGCGATGATTGCCAAGGCACTGGCTGTAAAAAATGCATGACCAGTTAATGGCTGGTAGTTCAGGCAGTTAGCGAGCCTTGAGACGCAAAATTTTGCGTCTCAAGGCTACATAGATAAATCATAAGAAGAGGCATAGCCTATTTTAACAACATCAACAGTACACCATTCTCAAGATCAAAAATATTATATAGATGCTCCATTAACATAAAAGTATCTTCGAGATTTCGTCGAGCTTTTTGCCAGCCACCACCGAACGTACAATTCTGCGTCTTGAAGGAATCCCTTAAGGAAGGTCTGATTAATTGTTTTTTTTTCTTGGGCTTTGCCCTAGACCCCACCAAAGGACTGAGTCCTTTGGAAGCCTCAATATTTTAGGTAGTATAAGTTTTTGGGGCTGCCTAACCATGCTTTCCTGCCGGGGTCCTCTCCCCAGCTTTCATCTATTTCTGCCTTAAAATTGTGTATTATTCAGACCTTCACTAAAACCAAGATTTCATTATCCGTTTTGTAGAAAGCGTCAATTGTTTTTTTTAAAGTGCATCCATATAGACTCATTAATAATTTGTAATGATGACTTCTTTGCCAAACCGTTTACTGGCATCGCTGTTAATTGCACGTATGACATTCACCGGTTCGATATTGAAACCTTCATAGAGCTGATAGATTAAATCTACATTATTGTTGCTCAGCATTACTTTAACGCCATTATCAGTAAGTTTTTTATATAAATTGGCGAGTCTGACGTGGTCTTCAAAACCGAAACCGTCTTTGGTATAGTCGGTGAAATTTGCAGTCTGACTGACGGGAATATAGGGCGAATCAAAATAAACAAAGTCTCCTGAATTTGCGTCTCTACACGCAAATTCAAAATCACCTTCACGAATTTCGACATCCTCATCCATGAGATATCTGCCAATGTTAAGCAAATTGTCTTCATTCATGGATACGCCATTAGTTTTATTATTATAAGGAACATTGAACAAGCCCTTGCTATTGACTCGATAAAGTCCGTTAAAACAATGCTTGTTAATCCAAATCATCAGTGCTGCACATTCAGCATCAAATTCATTGGCAACAATTTTGTGGTTGTACACATCGCGAATTGCTAAATAATATTCCTGATTGCATTCAACACTGTCTAATGATTTGATCGCCTCAATCACTGCTTGAGCATTTGCCTTGAGCTGCCTATAAACATTAAGCAACTGTGCATTGACGTCGTTGATGACAGCATGCTGAGGTTGAACATCTAATAATAACGCGCCACCACCGATAAAGGGTTCAAAATAGCGATTATACTCCAATGGCATATGTGCTTTGAGACGAGAAAGGAGTTGTTTTTTTCCGCCAGCCCATTTGACGAAGGGTCCAATATGATACATTGACTGCAATCCAAGCGATAGTAGGAAAGAGCGTGAAATAAAAATTCCACAACAGCATATTTCTTATAGCATAAGATTGTTAATTCTAATATGAAGAATATGGGGACTGTGACACAACCGTTGTATTCTTTGAGCAGCCTATGTATGGCTGTCGATAAATGCCATAACCCGCGCCCATTGAGCATCCTGCATTACGAACGAAACTTCACTCATCCTTGAATGCGTAGGACAGAATTCACTTCTGCTGTGATTTATTAAAATCTGCCATTTCGCGCTTTAGATTTCGGATCTGTTCAGTCCTCATAAAAGTATAGAATGACTTCATCATGGAGGCGCTTTTCGCGAAGTCGAGCAGCTTCGCGAATTTGGGCATCACCATTTATTTGGACATGATTATTCATGAGTATTCTTATGCTTTATTGCAGAGTAACTGGAAATCCGTTTCGCTCATTTGCGCTTTTCGAGCTGCTGTATTTAGGGATAAATCACCTTCTTTGAAAAGCGCAATCAGTGTTTCGATTTTACCTTCTTCTCTAGCAGATGCGAGTTCAGAAGCTTCATCATGGAGGCGCTTTTCGCGAAGTCGAGCAGCTTCGCGAATTCGTGCATCACCGCTCATTTCGCGCAACACGTCAGCAGCTTTGTTCAATGTGTTATCATCTTTAAACATATCAAGCTCCTCCGTTTTTTTGACATTCAGGAATTTGAGCCATGCTGCCATGCGCTCCGCCAAATTCACGGAATCGATTTTACCAACTTTTTTCAATTCAAAAAAGTGCAATGACATTTTGTCTGAAAAAGGCGTCTGAGTGCCTTTGATAACAGGAATGACCTCTGTATGAATGTCTGAACGGTTTTCGAACAGATTATAATCGAGCAGGTTGATCGTAATTGCCTGTTTGAGTTTACAATATTCCTCCCCGTTTTTCAGGTCTGCTGTGAAGAGTTTTGCCCAATAGAAAAGTGCGCGATCGGCATATCCCAAAAACTTTCTTATCTGAATTTCGATGTCGATTTGACGATTATCCATACTAATTCTCAAATCAAGACGACTGAATTTGGCTTCTGATTCCTCCGGTATCATTTCAGGATTTGTCAGTATGAGGTTTTTCACTTGTTCCATTGGAATCGACAACATGGATGATACAAAATCCCGCAGCAAATCGAGGTTTTCCGAAAATAACTTTTTAAAGACAATGTCGAGTTTAGGTGAAAGCAGTTCGTCCATAATCCATTTTCTCCCTTTATCAAATGTCGTTGCTCAATTTCGAGCTCGCATTCTATCGCTCGCTAAGTTTAGCGAGTCAAAAGGAAAATGGCGGAGAGCACATAAACGAGGCTAGCGGTGACGGCATATTTTCACCCCGTGCGACGCCGCAATGGTGGTTCAAAATGAAAAATCGCCGCGTATCCCAATGGGATAGCGGCGTTCCATTCATGTAGCGGCGTAGCATGCAACGCAGCCACGGAAGGCGAGGGAGAAGCGGAGGCCAAAGCGGCGTATTTTCCATGTTGAGGCGTTGTGCACAACGCCACAACACGGAAAATAGCCGCGAACGTGAGGCGTATTCGCGAAATAGAGACGTGCTGCACGCACGTCTCCAATTCGCGAATAGCCGAGCCCCACCATCAGCCTATCAGCTCGCCATGATCGATCCCCGATTTATGCTAAACATGATGTTGTAGAAACGTGTCACGACACGCAAACTAATTCAAATTATCCAATGTGAATCGTTACACTTTTGTTACTACTCAGCCGGGGGGAAGAGTTGACACACCTCTCCCTTTACGTTTTAGCTGTTCACAAAACGCATTCCTCCCCCGTCAAACTTTTTAGAGTCGCAGCTTTCTAGGCCATAGTTGATGTCAGACGATAATTGGCTTA
>JAZRVP010000066.1:0-2387 GCA_045599245.1 Myxococcota bacterium | reverse complement strand
GACCGTTTTTTCGTCTTCCCATGGCATGAGGTCCTTTCCGAGAATGTTTTCAAGTGCGTCGCCCGTTATGTCCGAGGCATGTTGCTGCATGTATTCGGTGACGTGCGTGTATTGGTTGGACGTGAAGGCGGCCTTCTTATGCCCGAGGTTCTTGGCAAGGGTCTTTTCGTCGATGCCGGCGGAGGTGGAATTTGTCGCGTAGGTGTGGCGCAGACTGTGGAACGGGATGTCGGGCAGTCCCTCTTTTTTGAGGATCCTTTTGAACATGCCGTAGACGCTGTTGGGATTGACCGGCTTTGTGCTGTCGGAAACGCTCGGGAAGATCCATTCGGAATCAACTCGTTCACGCCGTTCTTTCAGAAGATTCACCACGCTTTTCGGCAGGACGATCGTACGGATACCCGTATCGGTTTTCGGGTCGCCGATTTCAAACCCGCCGTTGGTGACGATGATCTGCCGTCCCACCGTCAGCGTTCCATCCTCGGCATTGAAGTCTTCGCACCGCAGTCCGCAGAGTTCCCCACGCCGAAGCCCCGTCAGGCACTCGGTGTAGAAGAAGTCGTACCACCACGGTTCTTTTCTGATCGCTTCAAGGAACTGTTTGAGTTGGTTCTCGTTGAGCGCCTGTCTCACGTTCTCGTTAAGTTTCGGCAGCGTGGTGACTTCGGTCGGATTTTTCACGACGATATGCTGTTCGACCGCCATCTCAAAGCATTTATGGAGCATGGCGTGCACGGCACGAACGGTGCTTCCCGAGAGCCCTTTGCCCTTTTTCGGATCGGCGATGATGCGTCCCTCTTTGAGAAGTCTGACATAGAGTGCCTGCACGTCTCTCGTCTGGATGGCTGAGATCTTTTTCTCCCCGAGATACGGGCGCACGTATGCGCTCGCGTAGAGTTCGTACTTTCCGATCGTGGAATGGCGGACGATCTCTCTTTCGTATGCCAGCCATCGGTCGAGCCATTCGTTCAGCGTGACGATGCAATCCTCGGTCAACTCCACGCCCCGGTAGGTCTCTTGCAGTTTGCGGAACTTTGCCATCGCTTCCGCCTGCGTGAGCCCGAAGACCGATTTGTAGATCGGCTTTTTGTTTTCTTTATGCCCGACGATGATGCGCGCTTCCCATCTTCCGTCGGGTCTTTTTCTGACCATTCCGTCCCCGTTCGGACGTCTTTTGCTCATTATATTTTCTCCTTTCTTCGGGAATTTGCGGAGCAAATTCGGGGCGTGACGAAGCGGACTTCGGATAAAAGTTTATTAAATGTCACGCCTGTCACCTTCCTATTGACACAACACAATACCATAAAGCTTTTCATTTATCCAGCGCAAAATTGAAGAGTTATCAGAAAGTTATCATTTGTTTTTTCAAAATCCATTGACACCATATTATCATTTACTGCATTTTCCATTGCAAAATATATTGACAATGTGCGCATAATGTGATATAATTTGCATAGAATAATTATGGAGGTGATGTTATGGCATCCACAAATCTGAATGTTCGTACCGACAGCGACGTCAAAGAAGCGGCAGAACGTATCTTTGAGGCACTTGGACTCAATATGACGACCGCAGTCAATATTTTTCTGCGTCAGACGATTCGTGAAAACGGAATCCCTTTTGAGCTCAAATTGGATGTTCCGAATCAGGTAACTGCCGCCGCCATTGAAGAAGGCAGAAAGCTCGCGTACGACAAAGAAGCAACCGGATATCATAGTATTTCGGATCTTCGGGCGGCGCTTGAAGTATGAAATACGTAATTCGTTATACAAATCAATTCAAGAAGGATCTGAAACTTTCTCAAAAGCAAGGCAAGGATGTTGATAAGCTTTTTGCCGTCGTGGAAAAACTGGCAAACGGTGAGCCGCTTGATGACAAGTATCGTGACCACACGCTGACCGGAGATTACAAGGGATGCAGGGAATGTCACATTGAGCCCGATTGGCTCCTTGTTTATGAAATCTTCGATGATATGTTGGTTCTTCTCTTGAACCGCGTGGGGAGTCATTCGGAATTATTCAAATAACCAAAATCGAAAGCTGATTGCCAAAGAAATTTGGCAGTCGGCTTTTTTCATTGTCTACTGCGTATCAATAATTGCACTCACATTTGCGGTCCGAGGTTCTGCGCGTTTCTCTTGGCGCGGATCTCGCGCTTCTGTCTCGAATCGATGCCGTCGCCCTGTCCGGATTCTTTGAGCCCGTCCTCTTCGATGATCTCGCTTGCGTAGTAAAACAGGTTGACGATGCCCGTAACGATCAGCGCGTTCCGGTTCTCCGCGATCGACCGCAGGGCTTCTTTTGCCGGTGCATAGCCACGCTCCGACGCACCGTTCAGATGCGTTAGACCTTTTTCCGCGTCATCAAGTTTGTAATAATACAGAAGCC
>JAZRVP010000065.1:0-33430 GCA_045599245.1 Myxococcota bacterium | reverse complement strand
CGGCTGCAAGAAGAATTGTGTTGCCGACCAATCCGTAGGTTACTATTGGAGCGGTACGCAGTTGATGACGGTCACGTGCCCGAACCATGACTGCATTATCGACAGCCAGAATCATGTGGTTTGTGAGGGCGCGGGTGAGAGCGGTGGCGATGAAGTCGATACGACGGTTGGAGCGTCCTGCAATACGAAAACGTATCCCGGTGCGTGCAAAGGCGACAAAGGTTACTATTGCGGAAATGATGGCACGATCAAAGAAAAAAGCTGCGTGAACTGCAGTGTGAAATCTCAGAACAGTGTTTCGTGTGGTTCGGTAAGTGATGAACTGTGTACGGCGAGCAGCACGAGCGGCTGCAAGAAGAATTGCGTTGCCGACCAATCCGTAGGTTACTATTGGAGCGGTACGCAGTTGATGACGGTCACGTGCCCGAACCATGACTGCATCATCGACAGCCAGAATCATGTGGTATGTGAGGGTGCGGGCGGAGGTGAGAATACGGAGGCAAACCCGTATGGTTCGAATAGAACGGCGGGAGCCAGCTGCGACCCGAGCAAGTATTACGGTGCCTGCAGCGATGATTTGACGAAACGATATTATTGTGACACGACGAAAAAAAACGTGGTTGAGAAGATATGCAATTCAGGATGTGATGTGACATCTCTGAAGTTGAACTCATCGAAATGCAATAACTGATGGTACTTGGTATCGTCCCCTCTTCCGAAGAGGGGATTTGAACTAAAATACGAGAAAACCGGCCTGACAGGCCGGTTTTTTGTTACTGCTTACCCCGGGTTAATTCACAAATCTTCTGAAATATGAGCATTTTCGCAAATATAAGCCAGAAATTGAAGAGAGCTGGGGGCGGGGCCCCAGCGGGGAATAATGGTTAGGCAGCTCCAAAAGCCAATCCCATCCTAAAAAATTGCGGATTCTTAAGGGCTCAGCCCTTAAGCGGGGTCGGGGGCAGAGCCCCAGCGGGGTTCTGGGCAGATCCCCGGTAAGTAGTAACCGTTTTTTGTATTTTGTCGTGATCGAACTGTACTGAATGAGGGAAAAGCATTAAAATACCGGCTTTGGAAAATGGGTCAAATTTTGGACCTAATTTTGAAAAACAGCTTCAGCACGAAACCATAGGCTATGGTGTGAGGCGTTGAGCCGGAGGAAATGCAGTGAAAATCAGACAGAAACGATGGCATCGCGGGGCCTGTGCAGCTCTTTTGATGGGTTCAGTTTTAGGATTTTCAACGCTTGCAGAGGCGGCGCCGACGCTAGGCTGGCCGTGGCCCGGGTGCGGAACCATTACGAGTTCGTATGGTCCGCGAGGTAATACTGGTTATGTTCATACCGGGTGTGACATTTCATGCGGCGGTACGCCGCCGGTTTATGCGGCAGCCGATGGAACGGTATCCTATATTAAGACGGGGTCGTCACAGTGTACGTATAATTCGAATGAGGGAAGATGCCTGAACTGTTCTAATTCGGGTGGAAATCAGGTGTATATCGATCATGCGGACGGCTATCAGACGCGGTATCTTCACTTGAGTTCGATTGCGGTCAAGAATGGGCAGCATGTATCGTGCGGGGAAAAGATAGGGAACGTCGGGACGACTGGATGTTCGACGGGCAACCACCTTCATTTTGAAGTTCGCATCAACGGGAGTCACAAGAATCCGCTGAATTATGTCAAGAACGGGAATGTGTGCTGTACGCCGAACTGTTCTGGGAAGAATTGTGGGTCGAATGGTTGCGGCGGATCGTGCGGGACGTGCAGCGGCAATCAGACGTGCAACAGTGCGCAGGTCTGTCAGTGTGTTCCGCAGTGCAACGGAAAGCAGTGTGGTGACAATGGTTGTGGCGGTTCGTGTGGATCGTGCAGCGGACAGGATGCGTGTGTTGGCGGCAAGTGCGTTTGTCAGCCGGCGTGTAAAGGCAAGAACTGCGGTCCGGACGGCTGCGGCGGAACGTGCGGAACGTGCAAGGGCCAGTTTGATATCTGCAACGGTTCACAGGTTTGTGAATGTGTTCCGCAGTGTGACGGAAAACAGTGCGGTGACAACAGTTGCGGCGGCGTTTGCGGGACGTGTCCTGGGCCGCAGGATATCTGCAACGGCTCTCAGCAGTGTGAATGCGTGCCGAAGTGCGATGGCAGAGTATGCGGGGATGACGGCTGCGGCGGCGTTTGCGGTGAATGTACGGAAGCATTCAACATCTGTATGGATGGACAGTGTGTATGTGTTCCGCAGTGCGATGGCAAGTCGTGCGGAGATGACGGCTGCGGCGGCGTTTGCGGCGAATGTGCCGACGGTTTTGTGTGCAATGGAACGACCTGTGAGTCTCCCTGTGAGCCATCGTGCAGCGGAAGAATGTGCGGAGATGACGGCTGCGGCGGAACGTGCGGCACATGCGGTGCGGGCTATGTATGCGCAGACGGTGTATGCAGTGCGTTGTGTCGTCCGAATTGCGATGGGCGTTCATGCGGAGATGACGGCTGCGGCGGAAGCTGCGGTGAGTGCGGAGAAGAAGAAATCTGCACACTTGGCATGTGCCGGAATATGTCATGTGATCCTGACTGTGAGGGCAAAGCCTGCGGCGAAGCTGACGGCTGCGGCGGGACGTGTGATGCGCACTGTGAGGAGGAGTGCGAGCCTCAGTGCAGCGGACGCGAGTGCGGGGATGACGGCTGCGGCGGTGTGTGCGGCACGTGCAAAGATGAAGAAGAATGCATTGCAGGATATTGCGGCAGCGTAGATGACGGTGTCGATCCCGTTGTGACAATCCATACGACTGATTCATGCAGCAGCTCATCTCGTCATCCGGCAAAGAGTCCGTTCATGTGGCTTTTTGGCCTGATACCGCTTGCCGGATTGAGAATTCGTCGAAGAAAAAATATATAGCGGATGTTTTGGTCAGACTGTGTTTAAAATAAATAATATATAATATTATATATTATTATGACGCCGCTATTAACATACGCGGCGTGTTGGCCGCCGCTAATCGCCTTTTGGCTCATACGCGGCGGCATTTTTATGTGTTTTTGTTGGCGCAAAAAGAAAAAACACCGCGTATCGGCTTGTCCGATAGCGGTGTTCACGCGCGTCCGTATCAGCCCGGGGGGCTGATAGGCGCGCCTCCAAATCAACAGACATTAGATGTCGAGATTTCGAACTTTACGAGCGTTTTCGATGATGAAGTTTCGACGCGGTTCGACGACGTCGCCCATGAGCAGGGTGCAGGCGGCATCGGCTTCGATGGCATCGGAGACCTTGACCTGTTTGAGGATGCGGGTTTCAGGGTTCATGGTGGTTTCCCAGAGCTGTTCGTCGTTCATTTCGCCGAGACCTTTGTAGCGCTGGATTTTGTGGCCGGAGCGGCCGTTATCCATGGCCAGAGAGAGGAGCTCTTCGACTTCTGTAAGCGTCTTGGGAGCGCGCGACGGATCGCTGCAGTACTGGAATTCTTTGCCGAGCGTTTCGACAACGCTCTGATAGGTGCGGAAGATTTTCTGGAAGTTTGCTCTGTGAATGAAATCGAGATCGAGCTTTGTCATTTTGAGCGCGGAACACTGGCGTGTTGTCCAGGTTGCACGGAAGCTTCCGTCCGGGAGTTCGTCGATCATTGGCATCGTGAAGATGGTATCGAGGTATTTTTTGTTGAGCAGCTCGCACAGAGGCTCCATGCGGCTCACGAGGACCTCTTTTGAAGCGAAGACTTCATCGGTGAGGTGAATTTCCTTGACGAGGGCATCGACGATACGCGTGTCGGCGTCGAGGGAGGCACGTTCGAGGTGCTGATTGTAGAAGAGGATGTTGTGGAAGATTTTTGAGAGGGCTTCATCGCGCAGTTCGGTGCCATTTTCGGTGATGACGTAACCGCTGGAGACCGCGCAGCTCAGGAAATAATCGTCATAAGCGGCTTCATTCTTGAGGTATTTGGTTTTACCGGATTTTTCGACTTTGAACAGAGGCGGCTGAGCGATGTAGATGTAACCGCCTTCGACGAGCGGTTTCATTTGTCTGAAGAAGAAAGCGAGCAGGAGCGTACGAATGTGAGAGCCGTCGACATCAGCATCGGTCATGATAATGATTTTGTGGTAACGGAGCTTGTCGATATTGAAATCATCGGAAATGCCGGTTCCGAGTGCGTTGAAGATAATGTTGATGGATTCGGAATCGAGGACGCGTTCGAGACGGGCTTTTTCGACGTTCAGGATTTTACCGCGAAGAGGGAGGATGGCCTGGAACTTGTTGTCACGTCCGCCTTTGGCGGTGCCGCCAGCGGAATCGCCCTCGACGAGATAGACTTCGCACTGACGTGGGTCACGGCAGGAGCAGTCGGCGAGTTTGCCCGGGAGTGAGAATGAGTCGAGGACGCCTTTTCTGTGGACGGCTTCGCGAGCTTTTCTGGCGGCTTCGCGAGCCTGCGCGGCTTCGATCGTTTTTTCGATAATGCCGCGAGCATCGGCCGGGGATTCTTCGAGCCACTGAGTAATGCTCTGAGTGACAGCCTGAGCGACAAATGTCGTGATGTTGTTGTTGAGAAGTTTGTCTTTGGTCTGGTTTGAGAACGTCGGATTTGGCAGTTTAACACTCACGATTGCCGTCAAGCCTTCGCGAATATCCTCGCCGGAGATTTGTCCTTTGAAGTTTTTGAGGAGATTTTCGGCCGTGGCGTAATTGTTAATGACTCGCGTGAGGGACTGTTTGAAGGAAGTTTCGTGAGTTCCGCCGTCTCGGTTTTTGATGTTGTTTGCGAAACAGGTGATGTTTTCCTGATAGGCTCTTGTCCACTGGAGAGCGATTTCGACGGTGATTCCTTCTTCATCGAATGTTTTGAGGATATGGATGGGGGAAGGATGAATGGGTTCCTTTCCGACGGAGAGGTATTCGACGAAGCTGCACAGGCCGCCTTTGAACTGGAAGACCTGGGTTTTGTCAGTGCGTTCGTCGTTGAGAAGGATGCGGACGCCGGAGTTGAGGTATGAAAGTTCCCGCAGACGTGTGCAGAGTCCGTCGTAATCGTATTCAGTGACGGTAAAGATGGAGTCATCGGCGAGCCATGTGATGGAAGTACCGGATTCATGGGTAGGCCCTTCATCCCGAAGGGAGAAGAGAGGTTTTCCCTTTTCATATTCCTGATGGAAATGATGACCGTTTCTGTAGATATCGAGGGAGAGGGACTTGCTCAGGGCGTTGACGCAGGAAACGCCGACGCCGTGCAGACCGCCGGAGACTTTGTAGGAGTTGTTGTCGAATTTACCGCCGGCATGGAGGACTGTCATGATGACTTCAGCTGCGGAGACGCCTTCTTTTTTATGAATTTCGGTCGGAATGCCTCGTCCGTTGTCCCGGACAGTGACGCTGTTGTCATCATGAATGGTGACGATGATTTCGTTGCAGAAACCGGCCAGAGCCTCGTCGATGGAGTTATCGACGACTTCGTATACGAGCTGATGAAGACCGGAGATGTCGTTGACATTTCCGATGTACATTCCCGGTCGTTTTCGAACTGCTTCAAGTCCTTCGAGCACCTGAATGGAGTCGGCTGTATATTCTTTTGAACCGTCATCCTGATGCAAATCATGAGACAGATGCATTTCTTCAGTCATTTTATGTCCTTCATTCTTCGCCAGTTAATGGCGTGAGTAAAAAGCCTGAAAAGCTATCGTTTCGACTTCATAAAAGCATGAAATCGTCAACCAAATTACACACAAAAAGGGCGCATTTGATATGCGCCCAAAAGCGACATGTATCATATCACAAGAGCAGATTTTTTGCACTTTATAATGATACAGAATCGACTAAAACAAACGAAAATCGGGGCTGAAAAGTGGGTTATTGAGCCAGTTCATCGATTTCATTTTCGTCTTCGCCCTCGACTTTCAAATTGAAGAGGCAGGCATTGTAATCCTTGCTGATTTTCCAGCCGCATGAACCGTTGATGCAGGCGCATTGTCTCGGATATTTTTGGGTGCAGACGATATCTCGCTCGACATTTGCGGTTGCTTCGTCGTCGACGTGAACGGCGCCTTTCATCTTTGAAACGGCTTTGAGCGTGTCAATGGATGCCATAAGCGTTTCATTTTTAGCGCCGTCGTGAATGACGAGTTCAAAGTGTCCGTCGTCGATGGCCTGGTCAGGTATGGCGGATGCAACGATTTCATTGCCGAGAAGGACAACGATGATTTTTCCGGAATCAATCCAGCTTTTAAAAGTTGGAACGACAGCTTCTTTGAGCTGTGCGGTGAGAATGAGGTCTCCGTTGTCGACTCGTGACTCGAGATTCTGCCACATTCTTGCTGAAATGCGTTGTCTTTTGTCGACGGGCCAGAAGCGGAGCTTTGAAATTCTGTCAAAGATGACGTCATAAGCCCAGAGCCGTTCGATGTCGTCATCGGGAGTGATATTGACATTGAGCATGGGGGCAGCCTGAGTCCAGGTGTTTCGGATGTCTTCTTTTGAGAGGACGTCGCCGGAACGGATTTGTTTTTCGACGAGTTTTCCGGCGCCTTTCATTGCGACGAGCGCGGTATCATCATCATTCATGCGTTCAAAAAGAGCCTCGGAATGCATGTCGGATTTGGGGTGAAGTCTGGCGAACCCGGATTGGGGCAGGTGATTGAGGGCTGTTTCGATGCGTTCTCTCTGCGTCTGAGTGGCCAGAAAAGAGAGTGTCCATCGACCTGCGGCATATCCGCCGAGTCGGACGGATTCAGCTTCTCTGACGGTGAGCTGGTCGGTGACGAGGGATTTGATCATGGGAATGTCGGCTTCATCATCAATGGCGAGAACGATTCGCTGATCGCAGTATTCAGGTTCAGGCATGGCTCTGCACATCGTGAGATGGCATCCGGTGATCATGCAGTCGGAGTCATTGCTGCAGTGATTTCCGAGTACGGTTCTCGTTTTTTCAACTTTTGCCTGAAACTGAGCTTCTTTTTCGGCCTCGTCATCGTGACAGGCCGAAGCAAACAGGGACAGAGTGAGAGAAGCTGTGAGGAAAAAAAAGGAAGATTTATGCATGTAAAAATGACGAAAAAAGACGCCCGTTTGGGCGTCTTTAAAAAATGAAATGGAGTAAAGGAAACTATTTTCCGACGGCATTCTGAATGGCCAGAGACTTGGTTTTCTTGGTCTCTTTATCGACGACTTGAATCGTGACGACGCCGTTGACGTCGATGCAGAATTCGACCTCGATGCGAGGTTTTCCGGCGGGTTGAGGCGGAATATCATCGAGAATGAAGGAGCCGAGTTTTGCGCATTCGGAAGCTTTTGTCGAATCACCCTGAAGGATGGTGATGCGAACGAACTGCTGATTATTTTCAGTTGTTGTGAAGACTTTAGAGGCTTTTGTCGGGATGGAAGTGTTTCTGTCGATGATGACAGAAACTTTGTCATTGGCTGTTTCGATGCCGAGATTGAGGGGGGTGACGTCGAGCAGGATGACTTCTTCGACATCACCGCCGAGGATACCGGACTGAACGGCTGCGCCCAAAGCGACGGCTTCATCGGGGTTAATACCGTGGCTGACTTTGTCGCCGAAGATGTTTTTGACGCAATCCTGAACGGCGGGCATACGCGTCATTCCGCCGACGAGGAGGACTTCATCGAGCTCAGAAATTCTGAGTCCGGCTTCTTTGAGGGCATCTCGACAGGGGGCTTCGAGCTGGTCGAGAAGAGGCTGAACGAGGTCGTTGAGCTCTTCGCGGTTGATGGTGGAGGAAAGGTGAACGGGACCGGCGGGGCCGATGGCGAGGAAGGGCAGATTAACGGAGGATTCCGTCATGGATGAGAGTTCGCATTTGACGGATTCTGCGGCTTCTCGAACGCGTTGAACGGCCATTTTGTCGCTTGAAATATCGATTCCGGTTTCATCTTTAAACTGAGAAGCGAGGTGTTCGTAGATGAGATTATCGAAGTCGTTTCCACCGAGGTGATTGTTTCCTGCGGTTGCAAGGACTTTATAGGTTCCTTCGGTGCACTGGAGGATGGAGATATCGAACGTACCGCCTCCGAGATCGAAGACGGCAACATAACCTGAACTCTTTGATTTTGTGCCGTAAGCAAGGGCGGCGAGCGTAGGCTCGTTCATGATGCGCAGAACTTCGAGCCCCGCTTTCTGACAGGCATCTCTCGTTGCCTGGCGTTGTGCATCATTGAAATATGCGGGAACGGCAACAACACACTGATCGATGGTTTCAGAACAATAGGATTCAGCAGATTCCCTCAGTTTTGCGACGATCATTGCGCTGATGTCCTGCGGACTGAAGCTCTCTTCATCAATCTTAACCCATGCGTCTCCTGTCGGGCTTGAAACAATGTTAAATGGCGTTATGGGTTTTAAAGCTTCGATTTCGCGATCCGATTCACGATGTCCTATCAGGCGTTTAATGCCGAAGATGGTTCGTTCCGGATTAACAGCAGCCTGTCTTTTGGCATGAACTCCGACATGACGATCGCCTTTTGTTGTGAAGGCAACCATTGAAGGGGTTGTCCTTTGACCTTCAGCGTTCACGATGACAACGGGGTCGCTGCCTTCCATGATGGCAATGCAGGAGTTCGTTGTGCCAAGGTCAATACCAAGAATTTTTCCCATTTTGACTTCCTATTTATTCTAAACTGAAAAATTGATCCGCGCCAAAAAAAACTGATCTATATCTACTACAAAGCAGAAAAAAATACCACTTTTTGAGGTGATACCTTAAAATCTCAGTTTTGCGCTTAATAACATACTGTATCCTGAAATTAAACAGATTTTCAAACGGTGTCTCTGTTCCATTGTCAGCTTATGCGATAAAATATAGGCATGTCCTGGTGAAATCAGGCTTTGAAAGTGGAGGTCAAAAAATGAAAATTAGCGTTTACTGCGCGTCAGGCGAGGGGCTTCATCCCGAGTTTTATGAAGTCGGCGAGGCTTTTGGAAAAATGATGGCCAAACGGGGGCATTCCCTCGTCTATGGTGGCTATAATAAAGGCATAATGTGTGCAGTGGCTCGCGGTGTTGCTTCGGAAAATGGTCATATCATTGCGGTTGTTCCCAAAATCTTCGACAAGCCGGGGTTTACTTTTGAAGGCTGTTCCGAGGTCATCGTGACTGAGACCATGCATGAGCGGAAAGCCGCGATGGAAAGTGCGTGTGATGCTTTTGCTATACTGCCGGGCGGCATCGGGACATTTGATGAATTTTTCGAGCTTTATGTCCTCAAATCTCTCGGAATTTGCACGAAACCGATGGGGCTTCTCAATGTTCGCGGCTGCTACGATATGCTTGAGGCAATGCTGGACAAGAATACACTCGATGGCCTCATGACGTCTAAAAAACGCGAACTTGCCCGTTTTTATACGGATGGAACAAGTCTTCTCGATGCTTTGGAGTCGGAATGGAAAGCAATGAAAAATTAGTTTCGATCATAAACATAAGGGAATGCAGGTGACCGAACTGTGCGTTGGAATAATTCGGTTGATGTGGGATAATGTGGGCAATGCTATCGGTCGTTGTCCGATACGCATTGCCCATGCAGCTATCGTCCCTTTGGGCCGATACGCAGCATGAACATTATTTTGAGATGACCTCAGGGCATTCCTGTTCAATCAGGGCGTAGCCCTTTGATAAGATAATTGGCTGATTTGATGACTCCTTGGCTGATCAAAACATTCGTTAAAGATTCCGAAAAAACTACCGACCCATTGGTCCGAACAAATTACGGGAAGCTGGCCGGATTTGTCGGGATTTTGTGTAATGTATTTCTTTTTGGCGGAAAAATGCTTGCCGGGGTTATTTCCGGAAGTATCGCCATCATGGCCGATGCCATTAACAATCTGTCCGATGCAGCAAGCAATATTGTGACTCTTTTGGGCTTCAAATTAGCAGCCAAAAAACCTGACAAAAAGCATCCCTACGGGTATGCCCGATACGAATATCTCGCCGGACTTACTGTTTCGGTGATTATTTTGGCGATTGGACTGTCTCTGGGCAAAGATTCGATAATGAAAATTATCGAACCTGAACTGATGAAATTCAGCTGGCTGTCGGTTGGAATTCTTGTTGCATCTATCCTGGTCAAGCTCTGGATGAGCGTTTTTAACAAAGATGTTGGTGAAAGAATCGATTCGGAAACACTCAGGGCAACAGCGGCAGACAGCCGGAATGATGTACTGACGACCGGGGCCGTTCTAATCAGCATGTTTATCACCTACTTTACACAGTGGGAAGTTGTGGATGGAATCATGGGACTTGGCGTCGCTCTGTTCATTATTTATAGCGGCATTGGGCTCATTCGTGACACACTATCCCCCATTCTTGGTGAAAGTCCCGATCCGACGCTCGTCAGTCGCATCGAAAAAAAAGTAAAAGAAAATCCTAAAATTCTCGGTATGCACGATCTGATTGTTCACGATTACGGGCCGGGGCATCAGTTTGCTTCATTTCATCTCGAAATGCCTGCAGAATTCGATGTCATGAAAAGTCATGACATTATTGATAATCTTGAGGATTATTTCTTAAAAAATGAACACATTAATGTATCCATTCACTTCGATCCAATTGTGACCAACGACGAAAGATTATTTGAACTTCGTCGTTTTCTGACCTCAGAAATTGCAAAGATACATCCGGAACTGTCGATTCATGATTTGAGAATGGTTCCGGGACAAACCCATACCAATGTTCTGTTTGATCTTGTGTTTCCTCCGGATTATCATAACAATCCCGACGAAATTGTTGAGCAGGTAAATGAGCTTGTCAAATCGCAGGATTCGTTGTTTGTTCCCAAGATTAAAGTGGAGCAGAGCTATATTGGAGACAAGGAATAGAAATCTCGGGTAAATAAGTGAGACAAAAATCGCAGTTCGTGAACATGAAGGGAGTTTAGAGGGATGTCTGAAGAGAAGAAAAATAACGAAGAGAGTACAGAAACGACAGCGAAGGCTGAAAAAGTGTTTCATGCCGTAGAACGACTTATCGACAGCAATGATAAGCTGATATCAGTTTGCAAAAAGATGAAGCGAGCTGTCCTGATTGGATGTGATGAGGACGAGCTTGATGATAAAGCACTTTATATGAAAACAGGTCAGAAAATCGTTGGTCATTATTCCGATATGACGTGTCTGACCGGCGGCGTTTCGGCTCTTCCGGCCGTGATACCGGGGATAGGCAATTTGGCTACATTTGTTGGCGGAAATCTTTTGGATATTGTTTTGATGCTCAAATATGAGGTCGAAATGTCGTTGTGCCTTTGCTATCTGGCCGGATTTGATATCAGTGAAGAACGAAATCGTCATCTTGCCTATACCGTTGCCTGTGTTTCATCATACGATATTTTGTCCGGGAAGAGCAGAACAGCCGATGGACTCGCCATTGTGGAATCGGCTTTTTGGGACTACTCCCTTCGTCAATTGAGTAAGTATATCATTACAATTATTTCCAAAATTGTGTGTTTGAATATTTCAAAGGGGATTGTGCGTGCCATTCCGTTTGTGGGCATGATTGTCGGCGCTTCTGTGAACAAGGTAATGACCAAACGCACAGGTTTGAGCTGTCAGGATGCCATTTGGGTACGCAGGCCAAGACCGGATAAGGATGGCAGAGTAGATAGCCAGGTATTTGATGCAGAAATCATCGGGGAAAGCACAGACGGCAAAGACGGTAACAAGGATATGGAGGAAAAAGACAATGGCTAATGACTGGTTGGAAAAGTGGTGGACGGATGAACATCCATCGCCGAAAAAAGAAGTGACATGTCGTCATTGTCATGCGCGCAATCGCGTTCTCGTGTCGCAGGCGGTTGCATCACCCGAAAAAATTATTTGTGCAAAATGCAAGAATGCGTTGTTTTTGACTTCGTCTGAACCATTGGCCGGAATGTTATCGAGATCGTTTGAGCATCCGTTGGATGCAAGTGCGCTGCGGACACTTCGTGCCATTCCCGGGGTATCGGCACTGATCAAGCTGTTTTATAAAAATCTGAGTGAAAGGGCGCTATTATACAATTTGACGGCGAATGCCATTCAATGCAATGAGAACCAGTTTCCTGAATTGGAAAAAATCGTAATTACGGCGATTGAACGCCTTGGTTGCGAACTAAAACCGACTGTATTTTTTACGTCAATGCCGTTTTCCAATGCATTTACGAGCGGCGGCGATCGGGCAATACTGTGTTTTAGCACAGCGCTTCTCAATTATCTGTCGGATGAAGAACTCTGGTTTGTGTCAGGTCATGAACTCGGACATTTGATGTCTGAACATGTGATATCCCGGATACTGCTTATTCTGCTTCTCAATGGTGGGCTTATAGCCCTTCCCGAGGTAGCTCGTTATTTATCTCTTCCAATACAATATGCGTTATTGAGATGGGCTCGCTGTTCTGAACTGACAGCAGATAGAGCTGGACTTTTGGCTTGTCGAAATGTTGAAACTGCATTGACAAGTTTGATGAAGATGGCGGCCGGGAACGATGCCGGGGTTAATCAAAGGACGACGTTGTCATTGGGGGCTTTTATTGAACAGTCTCTGAGTTTGAGAAGTCAGGATCCGGATCTTCTCGATTCTGCAGCCGGTGGCTTTTTCATGAGAAACAGTTCGCATCCTTTTATTGCCTGGCGCGTGTGTGAACTGTTGGCCTGGATTGAGAATGGCAATTATCTGGATATCATGGCAGGTGATTATTTATGATGTGCTGTCATGTCGGAGCAGTTGCCTGAAATCGTGATTGAGAAAACGGTGCGCCCCGATGGGGCGCTTTTTTTGTATTATTTGGTTACATTGCCATAGAAGCACATGATGATAAATTGAGGGCGCATTTTGCGTTGATTTAGGGAATTACATATTTAATTTTTCTTTTAGTTTTTTGTTTTCAACTTTTAAATCAGCATATTTCTTTTTAAAGGAGATAGATGATTCGAGAAGCATGCTGGTTCGTTGATTGATTTCGTCGAGCATTTCTTTTGTGTCATTGAGTTCGTCTTCTTTGGATGAGAGTTCATTGGTTGCTCTTTCCAAATCATCGGTCAAACGTTTATTTTCATCTTTTAAGAAGTTGGTTTCGATCTGCAAATCAGAATAATCACAGCGGACACCGGCGCATTCATCTTCAAATTGTGCAGCTTTGTCCAGGGCATTGTCGAGTTCCGTCTGAAGTCGTTCTTTATCATCTGAAAGCGATTGAATTTCGGATTTTGAATCTTCGAAATCGCTTTTAAGATTGATTAGTTCGTCTTCACAGGCATGTTTACTGTCCAGCAGGTCATCAAATTTTGTTTGGAGCTGCTCTTTTTCATTGAGAAGGATTTGGTACTCATTCTGTGTTTCGGACAGTTCATGTTTAGCAGCAAAAACTTCGTCGATTTTTACTTGAATTTGTCCGCTCGCTTCATCGAGATCGCTCTGAAGTCTGGCTTTTTCATCGTTAAGGCATTGGATGATGGAATGGGCTTCATCGAGATCGCTCTGAAGATTGATGATGGCATCTTCTTTTTCGTGCATACTGCTTAATGCTTCATCCAGATCGGACTGAATTTTATCGGACAGGTCTTTTTGGCTGTCGAGATCTGATTTGAGTTCCTGAACGTTATTGCACAGACGGTTCATATCGTTATCTTTGTCGTGAAGTGCAATGGTTGTTTTGTCGAGTTCTTTTGATATCTTGCGGATTTCATCATTAAGTTGGGCAATTGTTGTCTCAGCTTCATTTTTTTCATCAGAGAGCAGATGATTGTTTTCGGTCAATGTATTTAATTTTTCTTTTACAGCTTTTAATTCATCAATTATTTGTTGTTTTTCAATTTTTCCTTCGGAAAATTTAGTTTCAAGACGTTGAATATATTCTTTTTGAGACTGAATGACATAACTGTCGTCTTCGCGTTCAGAAATGAAGCTTGTGTTTTCGTCGTCAAGAGTTTGTATCTTTTCGTTGGCTTGTATCAGGTCACTGGTGATTTTTTGAATATCGTCATCTTTAGTTTGGTTTTGTTCGCGAAGGTTTTTGTTTTCGTCTTTCAGGTTTTGGCATTCATTCGAGAGGGCATCAATTTGGCTGTGAGCGGCTTCGAGGTTAGATTTGAGTGTGCTGATTTCATTCTCATGAGCGGTAACAGCGTCATGGAGTGTTTCGAGTTCTGACTGCTGGCGTGTATTATTGTCCGTTGAAGCAATGAGAGCTGACCTGTTTTGAGCGAGTTCATCGTTGATTTCGAGAAGTTTTGCTTCGAGTGACGAGAGTTTTTCTGTGGTCAGGGCAAGAGTATTTTTTAAATGTTCATTTTCAGTACAGGAGGCCATGGCTTCTGTTTGAACTTCGGAAAGATTCTGCAGGACGTCTCGAAAACGTGCTTTGCTACTATCGAGATCGTTTTGAATGGTATTTTTTTCGTCCTGTATTTTGGCCAGTTTTTCATTCAGAACAGTGATCGTGGCGTCTGTATTGGCGCATTTTTTTTGCAGATCAAGGATGGTATCATCTTTGATTAACATGCAGTTGTGAGCATCATCTAATTTTTTCAGGGTGAGGTTAGCTTCATTTTGTGCATTTTGGAGTTTTGATTTGAAATCGGAGATGATGTCATTAAGATTTTGGATTTCATTTTCTTTTGATTTGATACGTTCAAGAGCACAGCAGTGTTCTGCGTCCTTCTGCTCGATTTGAATGTGGAGTTGAGCGACGTTTTCAAGGTTTTGATCGGCTTGTTTTTTTAAGGTGTCGATTTTTGCCTTGGCAATATCGAGTGCATTTTGGATTTGATTTTGTTCCTGAATGGCTGCCAGAAGTTCATCGTTGAGTTGTTCAATATCCTGGTCTTTATTGGTAATTGTGCATCTTGCTTCATCCAGTTCCGTCTGAAGTGAATCGAGTTTTGTGGAGGAACTGACGATTTCAGCTTGCAGACGTTCAATTTTGACGTCTCTTGACGCTATGTCTTCGCCGACGGCGCCGAGTTGAGCTTTCAATTGTGAACGGATTTCACTTTCGTTTTGAAGTTCGGCATTGAGGCGTTCGATTTCATCGTCTTTTTCGGTGAGTTTTTTGACTGCTTCATTGAGGGAATTGCGCAGAAAGGTCTGACGCTGTTGTTCATTCCTTCTGACTTGAGACTGGTTGGCCGAGAGGCTTTCTCTCGTTTCATCCAGCTCGGATTGAAGCTGATCCTGTTTGAGGGCAGAGGTCTGAAGTTCTCCATTGAGCTGTTCAAGTTTTGAGGAAAACTGCTTCTTCAGGTTTTCCATATCAGCTTCAATTTGCTTCTTTCTGGAATCCGATTTGTGCAGGTCGGCATTTAGCTGTTCGATTTGGTCATCTTTTTCAGTCAATTTTTTGACGGCATCATCAAAGCGGCTACGGAAACGTTCCTGAGTTTGAACTGCATTCTGGAGTTCTGCTTTGAGGCGTCTGATTTCAAGCTGCAATTCTTTTTTTTCAACAG
This sequence comes from Myxococcota bacterium, assembly GCA_045599245.1. GTDB lineage: Bacteria > Myxococcota_A > Bradymonadia > UBA4248 > UBA4248 > UBA4248. Next base: position 18,022 of record JAZRVP010000065.1, on the reverse strand, counting down.
CTTGCGGTTTTTGATTATCGTCGAACTGTAAACCCGATTTGTCCATATTCTCAGCCATCGCCAATTCATTCCTCGGTCTGTTGCTGGTTGACTGGATATCAATCCAATCTCAAATTATATCACAGAAAGCAGTTTTTGGGGGATTATTCATTGCTGATCGTTGTCAAACATTTTCAGGTCCTCTTCGGTTATCAAAATGGCTCAGTCATAGGTTTTGATGTTAAAGATTTGTCATTTCACTTTTTGTCATTTTTTTGCTTTGTATTGCTGACATAGTCTGTACAAACTCGGCATTCGTCATGTTCGCTTATTTTGCCGCTATCTTAACTGAAATGTATCCACCCTCTACAAGAGAAACTAAAGTAGTCATTTTTCCTTCCTGAAGTCCTTCCTGACGAGCAGTAGCGAGCGCGCTTGCTTCATCGTGGAGGCGCTTTTCGCGCTGGTGTGCTTGCTCTTTGAGCTTTTCATCACCGCTAAGTTCCCGAAGAATAAGCGTCGCTTTATGAATGATTTTGTCGTTTTCGAACATTTTCAGGTCTTCTTCGGTCATCAAAACGGTTCTGTCAATGGTTTTGACGTTAATCGTCCGTGTTGTCGATTTTCAACATTTTCAGCTTTGTATTGCGACATTGCCCGAATAAACTCGTCCTGCGTCATGTTTGACTTTTTTGCTGCTTTTTCAACTGAAATGTCTCCATCTTCTACAAGAGAAAATAAAGTGGTGAGTTTTCCTTCTTTAAGCCCTTCTTTAAGCCCTTCGTGTCGCCCTTCTAGCCGAGCAGTCGCGAGTTCGCTTGCTTCATCGTGGAGGCGTTTTTCACGCTGGCGAGCTTGTTCTTTGAGCTTTTCATCACCGCTAAGTTCCCGAAGAATAAGTGTTGCTTTATGAATGATTTTGTCGTCTTCGAACATTTTCAGGTCCTCTTCGGTTTTGGAATTCAGGAAGTCGAGCCATGCTTTCATGGCTGGGCTGAGAGTGTTTTGCCGCTTGCCAGAATGCATTGTATTGCATAATTCTGACGACTCACTTTGATTGAGTTTAACAACTTTTCTGAGCTCAAAAAAGTGCAAGATCATTTTATCCGAGAATATTTCATCGGTTCCCTTTATCACAGGGACAATCTCGGTGTGAGGAGATTCCCGATGTTCAAACAGATTGAAATCCAAAAGATTAATTGACACAGCTTTTGCCAATGCTTCGTATTCATCACCTGATTTTAGGGATGAGGTGAACAATTTTGCCCAATAAAAAAGGGCTCGTTCTCTGAAGCCAATGATCTTTCTGACCTGAATTTCGATATCGATTTGTGTCTCATTCATCCACAGTTTTAAATCCAGACGACTGAATTTGGAAACGATATCTTCGGGAGGCATTTCTGTGTTGCTTAATTCGAGACGTGTGATGGATTCTGGTGGGATTGACATCATTGCCGCGACAAAATGCTGAAGCAGATCCAGATGTTCAGAAAACAGTTTCTTAAAAACGATGTCCAGCTTAGGTGAGAGAATTTCGATCGACATATTTACTCCTTGTGATGGGGAGCAAAAGACGGATGCATTCACTGCAGGACGCAATTTGCTCATAAGAATATGATGCCTTCGAGAATCGTTTGTTACACTTTGGCGGTCGCTTTTTGTATTTATTATCCATCAAGATGAAAGGAGCTATTCTCATGATGAGTAAATATGCGGAAATATGGGACTGGCCTAATTTCATTACGGCCAGTCCGGCGTGCTATCTCCTGACGTCGATACGCATGCCGTGCTTTGTTATGTGCGCACACCGGTGTTGATTGTGGTACCTGTGCTCGACATTTCTTTGTCCCTATGCACTTGTCTCTTCCTATCGAACAGGTGCCAGTCAGCAAAATTTGAAATTTAAAACTTGCAGTCTGCATCCAGACAGGCTCTGTGTGTAACAGTCCCTGCTGAATTGGCCAAAAGATTGTATTCAACTGAAAACTGCTTCACGCTGTGAGCAGGTACTTTGACTTTATATTTAAAATAGTTGTTCAGGATGGAGTTTGAGCCCCAACCATTTACATTCGAATCCCATATAGCCTTATATATAGAATATTGAGGTGTATAGGTATTACTGATCAAACCGTTCGGTTCGCGAACAAATGAAGCAAGTGCACCATTACATTTAATAATATAAGTAAATTCTCTTTCCGAATTTCCCTGGTTTACCAGTGTGAATGTTTCGATATAATCCGTCATCCAGTTGCCAAAACCGTCACTAATTCCGCCATGTTTTGCGTAATGTTTATAATCGGCAATAATATAGGCTTTTGAATCACTTCTTATTGTGTGAAAACGTGCTAAATCCTCTCCGACAGCATCTATACTATTGTTTGGGTTGATATGTGTTTTCCATTCTGTTGCATTGGGGTAATCTTTCTGTTTCATATCATTTGCTGATATGGATGAAAAAGCATTCCCCGAATACGAATTGCATTCATCTCCTTTACAAACGTAATAGGGATTTGAATATTTGACTGGCAGATATCCACCTTTTGTATTATCGTTAAAAATCCAAACCAAATTGGAATCGACGACACCTGCAAAATTATCAAATCCAATATGACCAATGGTTGAGTTGCCTTTGTCATCAATCCCCATATCATAGCCATTCTGGACGTTTGTTTTCATGTTATTAGCAAGTGTGTCTGAATTTGTATAAAATACAAATTCTGCTTTTGCCGTACTTCCGTGTGTCGAAAATAGAACGGCTCCGTTCGCAACAGCGCCTTCTGCTGTAACATTTGCACTATTAAAAACATTGATGTTCATGTGATTGGCAGACCTGTCAGATTCTGAACCGCCTATGACATAGATATATTTACCGGATGGTATGCGATAGGTTATTGGGCTTCGATTATCTGTTTTAAATGGCGTGCATTTGCCATTATTTGCATCATGGGAATGGCAGAATCCATAATAATTATCAAGCGTATCCAGCTGAATACTTGTTAATTGGTCTGAAAGTGTGATGAAATTGAGATTATAGAACTTGATCCACTCATCTTCACCTAACCAGGTTCCATGATTTCCGTTTTGATATCCGAGATTTTTTACTGTAATGTAGAGATCTTCGTTTCCTGTATTGATAACGCGATAGCCGTAATACCCTGTTCTATTATTTGCACTTAACAGTGTGTTATTGTGTTCAAATGTAAAGAATACATCTTTTTCCGTCACATCTGCAACTGTCAGACAGGTATTGACATTGCGTGCATTCATGTTTTCCGGGCTGTTGGAATAGGTGTATAATGCACGATCGTTGAGGCGTTTGACATATTTGAGTTCAGCAGGTTTCATCGGATTTTCTGATGGGGCTGACGTGGTTTTGAACGAAGCAGGATCAACTGTACTCTGAATATCAAATGGCAGTTCAACTTTATGGACCAGGGCTTCGACTATTAAATCGAAATACTGGCCGACTGGCGATTCAATATATACATAAACAATCTCACCCTTTTTCAACTGAGCATTGAGTGATGTGGTTCCACTTGCTATTTCTTTGCCATCTGCGTCCAGAATGGATAGTTTGCTGGCTTTGGAACATTTCATGGTATACGTATCGTCGTAGGGAACAAATGTTTTATAATACAATTTTCCCGTTGAAGGTGCTACATCATATATTGATGAAAAACGGAATGCTTCACGGTTTTGTGCCTTTGGCGCACCGGAATGAACTTCATCCGCAAGGCCTGTCAGTTCATACAACGCTTTTACACGTTCATAATTCAGTGGCGCATCATAAATACGGGCAATCACAATCTTGCCATTCCATGCTGATTCTCCCTGGTCTTGAGTGTATGCATCAGCTCCAATGCCAAACCACTTTTGTTCTCCGAATTTTAGCTCGCCAACAGCATCCACCGTATTCATAAGCCGTCCATTTACATAAATGGATGCTTTTCCGGCGGCTTTATCCCATGTGCCGATTACATGATAATACTTGCCTAATGTCGGAACAATGTTGCTGTGAACATATATATATTTTCCACCAACATGCGGCAAAAAGATAATATCCTGATGCGCTTCATTATTGGATAAATTCGGACCAATCTGGAAGCCCGTTCCTCCTGCCTGGTGTGAAGACATGGGTTTGGGACTAACCTCGTCATCCCATGCTTTATCAAGTGTAAACAGGAGTTCAATACTGTGACCGTCACTCATTCGATTTATGACATCCTGGTTTGAAGCATAATCAACTTTATAAAAGCTATTTGGTTTCTCACCAGGGGTGCTGTTAAATACAGCGGAAAATCTCGATAAATCGTCCAAATAAATGGTTGAAACGTCTTTTCCTTTTGATATCACTTCAAGGGAACTATGCGCTACATTCACAGCGGTTCCGTCTTTCCGGAAAACGACATCCAGAATATCGGCATCTGGCGTTGGTTTTGATGCACATATCGAGTTGTTTTTGCATCCATAATCACAATCAGTCCCGTCATCCCATTGATTGTCATTTCCACAGACGTATGCCCTGTGATTTTCACATTTTAAATCCCCGGAGTCGCAGTCATGAACAGGCTGGATCTGATTTTCCGCACATTTATCGCCGTTGCACCCATAATCACAATCAGTTCCGTCATCCCATTGATTGTCATTTCCACAGACGTATGCCCTGTGATTTTCACATTTTAAATCCCCGGAGTCGCAATCATGAGTAGGCTGAACCTGATTTTCTGCACATTCATCGCCGTCACAGCCGAAGTTACAGACTGTTCCGCCATCCCATTTGTTGTCATTTCCGCAGACGTATGCTGTCGCGTTTGAGCATCTCTTTTCACCACTCATGCAGTCACTGGTGGGCATAACATTGGAGGGGGCACACTCGTCGCTGTTGCAACCATAATCACAGAAAACACCGCTATCCCATTTGCCATTGTTCAGACATACGTATGCTTTGTCATTTATGCATTTTTTAGCCTGCGGTGTGCAATCATCCTTTGGCGGGTTTTGTTCGGCTGCACATTTATTGCCGTTACAGCCGTTAGGACAGGGCGTTCCTGATGACCAGATTCCGTCATCTGTGCAGGTATATGTCATTTTGTTCTCACATTTTTGAATGCCGGAAGCACATTTATCTTTAATCTCAATCATTATGGTTGAAGACTCTGAACATCCAATAATTCCAATGCAAAATGCACTCACGAAAAAAAAGCGTTTTGGGGAGTGGTATGACATGTTCACCTCATATTGATATGATTATTTGCATGAGTTCTCATGCACAAATGTAATTTACCACAGAATGGGTAACTCGTATCAACAAATTGACTTTTTGACAGGGAATCTCTGATTAAAGATATTTTTAGGGGCTTTGCCCAAAAAAACACCAAAGGAAGGTCTGATTAATTGCTTTTCTGTGGCTTTGCCCCCTGTCCTCAGTTCGCAATATGAAATGCACTTCGTTTCCCGAGCCAGCCTCACCCCTTTGTCACTACGTGACGTTCTCCCTCTCCATTATGGGGAATTTTAAGGTAACATTTCATTTGCTCACTGGGCTCTGTTGTTTTCGCCATTCACAGGATGGTGAAAATCCTCGCTTTCCCGGCTCTCTTCAATTTCTGCCTTAAAATATCGTTTTGTTCAGAGTTTTTTTAGCGTGTTTAAAATACGTGATAATTAAATCATTAAACTTGTTATGCCAAAAACTAATCGCGCTTTGTAATCAAAATTTCAGTATTGTAAACAGTTTCATTCTGTGCTTTTTTATTATCAGATAATTTGTTTATTTAGGCAGATTATCATTTTTTCTCTGTATCAAATATGTCTTTTGTCTAATCTTTCAAATAAAAGACATATAGAGAATTAGGCATTTTCAGGAGTGTGAACAATCATGAGTTCGAACGACAATTTGTTTAAAAAAATTATGCGCGGAGAAATTCCGTCGTCCAAAGTTTATGAAGACGAGTATGTGTATGCCTTTAATGATATCGCACCGACGGCACCAACGCATATTCTTATCATTCCCAAAGCACCTCTGGACAGTTTGAATGAGCTGACAGAGGATGATGCGGTTGTTGCTGGCAGATTGCTAGTCACAGCCAAAAAATTAGCCAAACAGCTTGGGTTTGCTGAGGATGGTTATCGTTGTGTCATCAATACCGGTGAAAAAGCTGGTCAGACGGTTCCTCATCTTCATTTGCATTTGCTTGCGGGAAGAGATTTTGGCTGGCCTGCCGGCTGATGTTTGGTGATGGATAGCTTTTCTCAAAAAAGAAGAAAGCGCGGCGTATCCCCAAGATAGCCGCGCTCAATCGCAAGCGTATTGGCCTAAATGGCCAATAGCTGCGATCAAAAATCTGAATTATTCTAAGTCTAGAACACAACTATTATCAGTGCAGCTTCCAGATTCGCATTGTTCATCCTTGATGCATTCAACACATTCGTAAGTTTCGGTGTTGCAGTATGGATTATTTGGAACGGTATTGCAGTGCATATCGTCTGTGCAGTCAACGGGTTCACATTTATTGGATGAACAGATTTCCTGCTCATTGCAATGAGAATTAACTGTGCAGGTTACACATCGATGTTGAGATAAGTCGCAGACTGGGGTTGGCGCGGAACAGGCTCCATCGCCTGTGCATCCAGTGCAAGTGTGAGTTGTCGTGTCACAGATTTGAGATTTACAATTGCCGTCGGTGATACATTCAACACATATATGATTTGAGCATAACTGATTGTTTGGACATGAATCTATGCATTGGACGCAGGTGAAAGTAGCTGGATTGCATATTTTATTTGTGGTGTTTGGTTCGCAGTGTTCATTATTAGTACATTGAACACATTGGGGTATATCGGCGTTGCAATAAGGCGTATCGCCGGAACATGAATTTCCTGCATCACATTCGCAAAGTTGTGTTTGGGGATTACAGATTGTGGCATGTTTGTCTTTGCAGTCTGAATTTTGTGTACAACCCACGCATTTTCCATCGGAATTACAGATGCCGTCCGGTCCGCAGTCTTCGGAAGAAAGACATTGAACACATTTCCCCTGAGCATTGCATTTATTGCCATTGCAGTGTTTGTTTTCCAAACATTCCACACATTGGTAGTTCTCATCTAATGAGCGACAATATTTATTATTTTCAGAACAATCAATACAAGTTGAGCCGCAAGCGGTATCAAGCGTTCCGTCAATACATTCGTAATTGCTGGAATCAAGGCATTTGTTTTCGGCTTTCATGCAATATTCTTTTGTTTTTTTGCATTGTTTATCGATGCAAGCCCAAAGTTCATCGCAAGAAACGCCGGGATTTTGGGCATCTATGGCGCCGCAGTGCGCGGGGCTTGTGCTATCGACGCAGTTAATTTGAGCATATTGATTTGGGCCGATATTGACGAGATTATTATTTTTTTCTGTATTGCAGCTGAACTTGCATGCGTAATTGTTGGCATCGTCAAGGGAGCAGCTGCTTGCGATGGCGTTTTCATGAGAAGATTTGTTGCAGTCATTTCCGCATTCACCGCAATTGGCCATTTGAGTGATGTCTACACATTGTTTTGGTGATTTGTTGTTTAAACTACAGAGAATTTGACCTATTTCACAACCATTGTCAGTGCAGGTTCCCGAGACACAGATTTGCGGGTCCTGACAAGCTATTTTTTTATCAGAGTCAATTTTTCCACAAAATTCGTTGTCGCTCAACGGATTGACGCAGTGAATGGTATCAGCATATTTATCGCCGACATTGATGTGTGATGAGGACGTGCAATGATAGATACATTTTCCGTCTCTGCACTCGTTTGACTCGGCGCGAGCGAGTTTGTGATCGGAGCATTTAAATCCGCAAAATCCGCAATTGTCAGCATCGGAATCGAGGTTAACGCAAGATGTGTTTTGGGAATCGGGGCGGTAACATGCGGTCATTCCTGCATCGCAGGTTAGTGTAATGCATTTTCCATTGTAGCAGGCCTGTTTTTCGGTGCAGACGGTTTCACCGCAATGAGAGATGTCTTCAGAACGTTCAACACATTGACCTGAGATGCAATATTGACTGGAACTGCATTGTTTGAGTTCAACGCCGCAATAGTCATGATCTGTCATCAGATTGGCGCACTTCACGGGATTTTGTCCGGATGCGCAGAGAACCATTCTTTTGTCTTGTGAGTTGCATAAAGGAACGGTATTCGAGTCACATTCCTGGACGCAAACGCCGGATTGGCATTTTACGTCAATGGAATTATCGATGAGAATGCATTTAGTGCAGTTACAATAATCAGGATCATTCAATTTATTGACGCAAATGGGTTTATTTTCCTGATCGTGACAAATATGAGGTGTTTCCGGTGTGCTATCGCAAGAGAAAAGTTTGCATGATCCGGCGTCGCAGGTTTCACCTTCTTTGCAAGCTGTGCCGATATAATTATCTGATGATATATCAGGGTTATTACAAGCGCCTTTGGCGCCGCAGTGTTCATTCCAAATCAAAGGATTTCCGGTTTTTTCTTCGCACTTGATGCAGCCTTCGCAGCTTGCTTCGCAGACGCCATTGATGCATTTTGTATTTTCACCGCAGGCGTTGTAGCATTCGCCGCAGTGTCGGTTGTCGGCAGAGACATCGACGCAGCTTCCGTCACATAATTCCTGTCCGGAGAAGCACGACTGAACGCAGGAGAAAAATCTGCCGTCAGTTTCATCTTTTGTGAAGAGACATCTTGGAAATGAAGCAGGACATTTAAATAAATTACCGTTAGAATCTCTTAAAGATGTATAATCAGAAGGTTTTAAATGAATTTTATCAACTTTTTCGATATAAACTCTTTGATTTTCGCTTGCCAAAACATTATTCATGAGATCATCAAAATCGTTTTGATAGGCGAGACAAAGCTCAATGGCATCAACGTCAACATTGTTGCAGGCTTCAATGAAAGCATCGCCCTGTGTTTTGGATACTAGTTTTTGAAAATCAGGGTCAGTGGTATTTGGATTATAAAAAAGTTGATTTAATTCAGCTTCGGAATAGAGAGGCATTTTATCATTTTTTAATTCAGTATAGCTGCGGAAACTGTTGTTCTGATGTGTTCTGAATTTTACTGTAAAGGAATCATTATTACAGCTGATATGTTCTTTGTAGCAATGTAAAGTATCCCCCATGATCGGGAAATAGAAGATGCCGTCTTCGTCCTGTTGGAAAAAGACGGGGCAAATGTCACCATGGTCGACTGGATCTTTTAAGGTACAGCCAGAATTTGCGGCCGCGATGCATCCCAATAATACCAGGTAAGTCCATCGGAATTTTAACATATTATTTCCTTTTATATATCCAATATTATTCTTTGACTAAAGTATCGCGGCAGCACAAAACACCACCAAGTTCAGGAGAGGTTTTTGTAATATTTCGAGCCTCTTTTGTGCTTTCTCGTCCGCAGTTCCAGCCTGAAGCATACTGTTTTTGATCACGATAGGTGTACCATCCGAGCGTTCTGCACCAGTTGCAGGGGGAGCCGGTGCACTGGATGGTGCTGCCGGAACCGGTGCAGGAGCATCTGGATGTATTGATACCGGAACAGAGATCGTGCAGACCGCGATTGAGCGGTGTGCATCCGCGTGTGTCGTTGTCCACTGGGCAGCCAAGATTTCCGCATCCTGACCCATCTTCTGTTGCTGAAACACTACCAGAGAAGTCGCCAAGGCATTTGAGGGCACCACCTGTTATTTCACGAGAAAGGAAGAAGAGCGGAGGTTCCATTCCATCTTTTGTTCCAGTGCCTTTTGTTACATCAGCACATCCCGAGGAGCCTGCGCATCTGGTGACATCATTTCGCCCTGTGCAAACGTGCCATCCATCGGCACACAAATCCTGAATATTGCAGTCGGTTCCATTTGGATTTTTGCTGTCATCACCGGATATACGGTTACAGGATGGGGCATTGGCCGTTTCGAAAATGCCGGGAACAGACCATCCGCCGCTGCATCCTGCGATATTGGGATAGGCGAGTAAATCGACAAAGCCTTCGCGTTCACCATCTGAACAGCCGACATTCGTGGTGTCTCCTTCAACGACGATATCGAGGCATTCTCCATTTACGCATTTTTGTGTGTTGTTGCAAATTTCATGTAACAGTTGAGAATGACTGCAATAGAGGCGGGTTTTTCCGTCGGGAAGACAGGATTTTACGAATGTATCGTCGCTGCATTCAGTTTTGGTATTTACGCATTGACCGCCGATGCACTTCATATTTGTTTCAGCACAGTCCATGGTAATCCAGCCGCTGTCCAGACAGGCGTGAAGCAGGGTATCGGAAAGACAGGTATTCTCTTTGTCTTCGCATGAGTCGCTTGCGACTTTTATACATTTTCCTGCATAACAGCTTTCATTGGATGAACAGACTGTAAATGTGGAGCAGTCCTGGTTTGCACCGCAGAAACTGTCGTTTGAGCGTCCATCAATGCAATGCCCGTCGCAAGCAGAGAATCCGTCCGGACATTTGGGCATGCAATAATGCTGATTTTCTAACGAATGTGTCAGGCATAAAAAGGATTCCGGGCAAGAGGCTTCTTCGAGGGCAGATATATCCGATGCGCACTCTTCACTTTTATTATCGGGAGAGCATCCGTAGGAATAACGTTGCTCCCACTCGACATCATCGGGCAGATCCCGGTTTAGAACAACGACCAGGGGTAGGTTGTCTTCCGGCATCATATTGTTTGCGTTGGTGAATAATGGCAAGTCTTGCGAAGGATTGTCCGGTGTGTCTTCTGAGGGCACGAGAGAATCCATGGGGATGCCGCATTTTTGATTTTGTGAATTATCTGAACAGGCATATATGAATGCCAAAGCCGCTATTATGTAAAAAGTTCGTTTCATCGTTTACCTGCAGGCAAAAAAAACAGAAAACTAGTCTAAAGATTACAAAATATTCGTGGTTAAGTAAACGGAATTTAAGGAGGCCCCAGCGAGTAAGCATGGTTAGGCTGTCTAAATGGTTTATACCACCTAAAAATATTGAGGATTCCAAAGGACTCAGTCCTTTGTTGGGAGGACTGAGGAATTTTGCCATTTTTTTAGGCAGCAAATGAGAAAAGCCGGGGGGGAACCCCGGCGGTGGATCATGCTTTGGTGAAATATATTGTTACAATAATATGATTTGTAACGGATTATTCTTCTATGTATTTATTAGTTTTGCAGCTGGAATATTCAACGGTATCGATTCCTGTAACGCCGGTGGAATCATTGCGAAGACAGGTTCCGTCGGTATTATTCAAGGAAACATGATCAAGGGTGACTTTTTTCGAACTTTCTGAAATCTCGAGGGCATAGTTGTCTTCGTTGACGTTCTTGATATCGAGATATGAGAGTTTTACATCATTTGGCGTATTAATATATATACCATTCCAGGAATCTTCGGGCAGTGCTTCAAAGACGACATGATCATCGGATGTTCCGTTGACATTAAATTTAATTTTTTCGTGAATACGGACTCTGCCAGCAATGAGATGTGTGCCGGCGTCAATATTAACAGCTGTTACTTTTTCGGAGTACAGGAAAAATTCGTCATCGACATAATAGGGAATATTTTGTTTGTGAATTGATAATTCACTTTCAATGGAAGTGTAGGTGTCATTAACATTAATATAATTGTAATTAGCTTCGGAGGATGCAAAGGTATTATTGGTGCCCAGGCCAGGAAGTTGAGTGAGTGAAACAGAAAGAGGATATTTCTTTGTTTTGCTGACGTTTACATTATCGAATTTTGTCAATTTGACATTGCTGTCAATGCCGATACCATTTTCTTCTGTTTCATCAATCGTGAGATTATCGATGGAAAGTTCATCGCTGCTAACCCGGAGGCCGTCTTTGGCTTTGTTGAGTTTGAGATGTTCAATTGTATTTTTACCGCTGCGAAGTTTCATCCCACCCCAGTTGACGTCAGTGATTGGGGCAATGACAACGGGATTTTCTGCGGTGCCGGAAATTGTCAAGCTACCAGAAAACAGTTCAATGCTTTCGTCGTCTTTAACGAGAAGCTGAAGGCCGGCAGGGAAGGTGAATTTGCCGTTGTCTTTATATAAGTAAAGGCCATTGTTGAGATAATAGGGGATGGTCTGAACTTTAAAGGTAATGTCAGGATTATCGTCGCAGTCGCTGTCTTTGACATTGATTTGGTTTTGGGTGTTGTCTGAATATGTATTGTTGTCACCGAGGGAGTCAACAACGGCGAGATCGTCTGCGACGATGGGATAACCCTTGCAATTTTTAATGGTATTATTTTCAAATTTGACGAATTTTTCATCCGTCCAGATGCCGTTTCCGTCGACGGTGTCGATCGTGACATGATCCATGGAGACTTTAATGCCGTTGTGAATGGAAATGGCTTCATCGGCGTCATTGGCCATATTGATGAAGTTGACATGGGAAAATTCGTTTGTGACGCCGGTATTTGCGCTGTCCCAGAAAACGAGTCTTCCCATGGGGGCATCACCGCCCGAGGTGATTGTGATAGGCTTGTCTTCGGTACCGATGGCTTTGATGCTTCCGCTATCGCTAACCTCGATATTAATGCCCTGTTTTTTTGCGGCAATGGTGACGCCTGGTTCGATGGTGAGGGCACAATTGATGTATAGTGAATAATCAAGCACGTAATCGACGGGGAGGCCTAAGTCCTTGAGTTCGCATTTTTCATTGAAATAGTCGCTTCCAAGGGTGATTTGAGCGTCGCTGTTTGCGACATCTTCGCAGCCGTTTCCCCAGCTCAGGTCGGTGTTGAGATAGCCTTCAGAGCAGGTATTGCAGTCGGTCATGTGGAGGTCTGAGAGAGAGACGCAGCCAAAATCACATGAAGTTTTGGGGGCATCACAGGTTTCGTCTGTGGGGCCGGACGAGGCTGCCTCGCAGCCGTTATCCCAGCTGTTGTCGGAATTGGCATAACCGGAGGCGCATGTGGAGCAGTCAGTCATGTGCAAATCTGAGAGCGTGACGCAGCCGAAGCTGCATTTGGTTTTAGGCTCGCTGCAGGAACCGTCTTCTGACTGACCGGAAGTGTTGTATTCGCAGCCGTTATCCCATGTATTGTCGGCATTTTCATAATTCTCAGCACATGTGCTGCAGTCTTTCATGTGGAGATTGGAAAGATTGACGCAGCCAAAATCGCATGATGTTTTGGGGGCTTCACAGGAAGACGGATCCTGAGTTGAGTCACTGATTTTTACGCATTTATCGCCGTCTTTTTTTCCTTCACAGCCATTGAGGAGGTTTCCGTCGATATCGCAGTAATTGGTTTCGCACATTGAGCAGGAAATGAGGTGGGCAGTTGCCGGATTAATTTTTTGACCTTCGCAAGTCAAAAATCCTTTATTGTTGTCTTTATCATCATCGCTGCAGGCACAAACGAGAAGTGCAGAAAGGGCGAATAGAAGTGTTTTTTTAGTCATGATAAGCTCCTAATAAATATGATTGAATGAAGCAACAAGGCTACAAAAAGCTGTTTATAATAGTTAGTAGTATTTGAGGTAGCAAATTTTGGGGATTAAAGAAAAAAGAAAGCGCGGCGTATCCGATTGAGGATAGCCGCGCTCAAGCGCAAGCGTATCGGCCCGGATGGCCGATAGCTGCGTTTCCGAAAGATGATTTTATTTCACGAGGGTGATGCGGACGTAACCGTTACCTTTGTGACCAGTTTCGGAACCGCCGTTTGGAGCCGGGAATGTTTCGGAACCGGACTTGGTCTGAGCGTCCGTGAGGAAATATTTGGCATTTTTGAGTTTATAGTTTCTACTGAGGTCATTGACTCTGTCGATGACGTTGTTTTTGTTAGCCGAGGTGAGGACGAAGCCGGAGCCGCCGCCGCCGCCGGCATCACGACGAGTGACGAGATCGCCGACTGCATAGCCGCCGAACCAGCCAGCACCGCCGCCGCCAGCGGCAAAGCTGTAATATCCGGGTTCGTGACGTTCGCCGGAACCAAACTTGTAGCCGCTGGTCTGGGTTGCACCGTTGGCATAATAGATATAGCCTAATCCGTTGTAATGTTCACCGTCGATGAGGCCATAGCCGCCGTTTGTACCGCCGCCGACGCCGCCGGAGCCGTTGTTGTTTCCGCCGGCACCTGTACCTGCGCCGCCGCCGCCGCCGGCAACGATCACGCGATTATAGAGGGTGTCAGCAAGGAGACGGATATCAGACGAACCGCCGCCGCCGTAACCGACGTGGGTGCTATTTTGTGTCGTTCCGTCGCCGCCTGCATTGCAGCCGCCGCCCACGGATTTGCCGTTTACGCCGGCAAATCCTGCTGAACCGAAGTGGACGTAATAGTTTATCGGTTCTGTGACTTTCAGATAGCCGACGGAATAGCCGCCGAGGCCGCCGTGGCTCTTCTTGGTCTGGTCATTGTTGACGCCGTCGCCGCCGGAGGCACCCCAAACTTCCAGTTTATAGGTACCGGCGAGCAGTTTCTGATCGGTCGTGCACTTATCTTCGGGGATTTCACCGCTGCCTTCCACGACGAATTCAGAGGCGTATTCACCGGCGTCGTTCTTGGGAAGGGCGATATAGGTGAATGAACCGCTGGCTGATAAGCCGTCATAAGCCGTGTTTGAACCGGTAATGGAACCGTTGATTGTGTAGGAAGTTTCGGCGGTTGTCAGTTTGGTCGTGTCGATTGAAACGTTCACGCTGACGTCGGCCCAGTTTGTCGGTGTAAAGGTTACGCTCGCGCTGCCGAGTGCTGCGGATGTCGGGGAATCTTTGAGGGCAAGATTGACCGTGACATTTTTCTCGGGCTGTGTGCTGAGTGAAACTTTGAAGCCGGTTGTCTGAGTCGAGTTGTTGTTGGCAGGGGAGACGGTTGCGGCATTTGGGGTGATGGTTACTGCTGCAGAATCGATATCGACGATGGTGTAGGGGATCGTCGGAACCGAAACGGTCTTGTAGTTGGCATCATCACTGGCGACGGTGAAGCTCAGGCTTGCCGGGCGGTTTCCGCCATAGTTGGCAACGCCGTCATGAATGCCGTTCACGGTCAGGGTTACGCCGGTATTCCAATTTGATTCGTTGAGTGTGACGGAGGCCGGGGAGACAGTCATGGTAGAAGTGCTGGAAGATTTTGGCGTGATGGTCACGGGGCTGGCCGGTTTGGAGGTCAGCTTAACCAGAACTGTTCCGGATGCATCTTCTTTAATTGTCGTCGTGGAGGGCGCTGTCGTGATGTTTGCGACATCCTTGTTGAGATTTGTAATCGTCCAGTAGGTCGATTTGCCGGTGAAGTTGCTGTCCTCAGTCGAGGAAACGCTGATGGTTACATTGACCGGTTTATTATCATCGACGACGTTATCGGCGACGCCGGTGAAGGTGACGTTCTGAGGCGTATTCCAGTTTGTGCTGTTAAATTCGAGGGTTGCAGGAGAGACTGTCACTTCCGAGGTATCGGCGGAGGTAAGTTTAACTTTGACGGTTCCGGACGGTTTGGATGTGAGCAGAACGGTTCCTGTAACGGATTTACCGGTTTCATCGACATTCGAGGAGCCCATGTTCGGGAGGACGAAGTCGGCGACGTCGAGGTCTTTGTTCACGCCCTTGATGGTTTTGGTCAGTTTATAATTGATGTCGGTGGAATCGAGGGTGACTGTGATGGTGTAAGGCTGGTCGCCATCGATGACGGGGATCAGGTCGGGAAGGCCGTTGACGGCGATCTGACGCGGCACGTTCCATTCATCCTTGTTGATAGTGAAGGATGTGAGTGTGGACAGGGCTGCGGGGTCAATCAGTTCGGCTTCGTGTGTGATGTCAACGCCCGAGTTGTCGGCTGTGATGGAGAGCGAGACAGAGACACTGGCAGTAGGCTCGGTCGCGAGTGAAATGGAGAAGGTGTCGATAGCGCCGGATTCATCGGTTTCGAGGGTACGGTCGGTGATGTTGAGGCCGGCTTTGTCGTTGTCGTAGTTTTTGCCGTTGACCGGGGTAACGGTGATACCGTTGTAATTGGCATCAGACGAGGTGACTTCGAACTTGATTTCGTAATCCTGAGTGCCGTCCTGGGTGCTGTCATCGACGCCTTTAACGGTGACGGGGATGCCGGCTTTCCAGTCATCGGGGTTCAATGTATAGGAACCGGAGGCAGGAACGGTGACTTTTCCTTCATTCGTCTTGGTGCTGATGACTTTAACGGTGACAGGGTTTGTCGGTTTGGACGAGAAATTGAGTGTGAAACTGACCTCATTCTGGTCTTTTTCGTAGGTTTCGATGGCTTTGACACTGGGGGTGATGCCGGCGACATCGACGTTGAGATTTTTAAGATTGCCGGTCGTAAAGGTGAGGCCGTTGAACTCTGTTTCTTCACTGACGGTTGTAAATTTGACGCGATAATTTTTGTCAGCATCGGCGACATTGTCCGGGAGACCTTTGATGGTGACGTATTGAGCGTCTTTGTAGTTAGCCGGTGTGAAGAGGATATCGGCGCAGTCGACGGAGACTTCGGCGGGGTTGTCGAGGACTTCGCATGTGACTGTGATATTTTTGGCCGGTTCGTGATCGATTTTGAGTGTAGCGGCGATGGATTTTCCGTTTTCATCGGTTTCTGAACCGTTGAGAGTGACGGAGAGTGTGGGATCGGTTTCGAATTCGCAGGCACCGCTTTCGACGCAGACTTTGCCCTGTTTGCAGGTGATTTCATAGCCATTGGCGTCGAGGCAGGCGTCATAGACGCATTCGCCCTTGGCGCATGTCGTTCCGGAGGTGCATTCGGGGGCATCCGGGGCGAGGCATTCGAGATCGGTGCATTCGCCGGCGGAGCAGGCGCGGCCCGAGGGGCAGGAGATGCCCAGGCATGCGGTTTCTTTGCATTCACCCTTGATGCACTGCCAGCCGGTATCACAGCTCTTATCCTGACAGCCGTCATCCATGCAGGTTCCGCCGTAGCAGACCTGGCCGGGATTGGTACAAGTCATTTCTGCATAGCAGGTGTCGAGCGGTTTGCAGACTGGATCATCGTCTTCGTATGGAACGGTACAGGCCGTTTCGATGCACTCGCCGTAAGGATAGTCGGAGGTGCTGGCGCATGTTTCTGTGGTTTTACAGGCGATCCCTTCGCAAACGTAGAGCTCACGGCATTCACCGGTCGTTTCATCGCAGACTTCATGGTTTTCTGCAATGCAGGAGTTGAAGCATTTGGGTTTGCAAACCTTGTTGTCGCAGACCTGGGTTTCGGCATCGCAGACCTTTCCGTCGCAAATGGAGTCTGTGTTGACGCAGATTTTTCCGAGGTCGTCAGACGTATCGTCGTAGCAGGTCTCGGTATCTGAACAAATGTCGTAGTCGCAAATCTTTTCGTCGTTGTAGCAGACGTTGTCGACGCAGGTCTGAGCTGTGGGACAGACGTTTCCATTGTCGCAGACTCGGTTTGAATCGACGCAGAGATTGTCGCGTGAACCGGCTTCTTCGGCGGTGACTTTGGAGGCTGCAACACAGGACTGGACATTGGTGCACAGGGCATCGTCGCAGATTTTTGCAGGATCGGCGCATTGGTAAGGTTCAAGCTTTTTGAAGCATTCCTGTTCGTCTGTGCAGAGCTGGGTGTCGCAGATTTTGTCCGGATCGACGCAGGCTTTCTGGAAGCATTCCTCGTCGGCTGCGCAGACGACCTGGCTTCCTTCATCACCGCAGACTTTGGTCGGATCGACGCAGGATTTGGAGGAACCGGAATCGAAGCACAGCTGTGTCAGTTCGCAGATTTGGTCGCCGCAGATGCGGGTTTCCAGAATACATTTGGGGGGATTTCCGACGCACTCTTCATTTTCTGCGCATATTACGTCGCCGCAGAATTCGGAATTATCGTGGCAGGCGCCGTTAAAGCAGGTTTCCGTTTCATCACAGAGCTCGCCGTTGCAGAGGCTTGTGACATCGACGCAGGCGTCGTTAATGCATGTGAAGCCGGTGCCGCAGACAACGGTATTGTTGACGCATGAATCGGAATCGTTGACGCATTCGCCCTGGATGCAGTGCTGAGTCGCAGAGCAGACGTCATCGCCGCAGACTTTTTCGTCGGGAACGCAGGCGTTGTCTTT
>JAZRVP010000064.1:0-7768 GCA_045599245.1 Myxococcota bacterium | reverse complement strand
CTTGTTTATCTGACGGGTATTTTGCCGATTGTGCGCGATAAAATTCAGTCAAAACTCAATGTGTTTCGTGAATATACAATGGTGAATTCCAGACAATTAACTGAATTTGTAGGATTCACTAAAGAAGAAGTGAAGGCTTTGTGTGAAGCACATCACATGAGTTTTAATGAATGCAGTCGTTGGTATGATGGATATCGCATGGGAAATTATCGGGTATATAATCCAAATTCTGTAGTTCAGGCGATGAATAATCTTGAATACAGCAGCTACTGGTCGCAGACAGGTTCTTATGATGCACTGAAACAATATATATTAATGAATTTTGGCGGCATTCGCGACGACGTCATGACGATGATTGCCGGAGGAAAAGTCAAAGTCGATACGACGGGTTATCTCAATACGATGACTGATTTCCGCAATAAAGATGACGTTTTTACCTACTTAATTCATCTAGGTTACCTGGCGTATGAACAAAAGACACAGCTTTGCTTTATTCCCAATATGGAAATTCGCCATCAATGGATATTGCGCGATTCGCGACGAAGCGGATTACGCTAGAGCTGTTGCTATTGTGAAGCATTCCGAAGAGTTATTGGATCTCACAATCAACGGCGATGAAACTGCCGTTGCGAAGGCACTCGACGCCGCCCATACCGAACTCGTCTCGAATTTGCACTATAATACCGACGGCAGTTTCCAGAGCGTCATTCGCTTTGCCTATTTTTATGCAAATACGCGCTATACCGTGATTTCCGAGCTTCCTGCCGGCAAGGGGTATGCCGATATTGCATTCATTCCTTATATTCCCGATACCCCGGCGATGATCGTTGAACTCAAGCGAAGCAGTTCAGTCGAAACCGCTTTGACACAGATAGAAAATAAACAATATTATAAAGCACTCGAACATTATCAGGGGGATCTATTATTCGTTGCCGTGAATTATGATGAAAAAACGAAAGAACATACATGCGAAATTAAACGGTTTGTAATATAGATCGTATTCTGTTAGCTTGACCTAATAAAATAATTATCAATTCGAATGCCGTCATAATATTCATAATTTCTCATCCGACATTTCTATCTGTTTGATGAAGAACGCTCTATCCTGTTCAGGAATTTTGAGTGTATCCAGTGCCTCGTCAAGACATACATGAAATTTATCCATGACACTCTTGATGGCTTCGAGCTGTGCGTTTTGTTTTCCTTCTTTAATTCCTTCTCTTTTCCCTTCTTTAATTCCTTCTTTAATACCTTCTCTTTTCCCTTCTAATCTTGCGACTCTTGCCTTTGAAGCGACCAGTGATCGCGTGACTTCATCCTGATCGAATAATGCCGTCATAATATTCATAATTTCATTCTCCCTTTGTTTGAGATATTCTTTGAGAATGTCTTTATCTGTGCAGATTCTGATGGCTTCCTGAATAGCTTTGCGCGTTCTGCCGTGAACTTTGATTTGCTGATCCAGCACTTTGCAGAAGGTGACATACTGATAGATGATGTCGCCGTGTTTACCGGTATAAATCATCCGTACTTTGGCCTCGACACAGCTTTTTTTGCCGCCAAAAAAGCACTGACTCAGCGAAAGCGTCTTGGGTTTATTCTTGCGATTGCCGGTATAAATCACATAAAGCTCGGGAATGGGCAGCTCGATGGCGACGTTATCGTAAAGAGAAATCTCCTGTTCCTTACAAAAATCGACATAGCTCTGAATCAAATATCCGAGCGAACGCAGAACGATATTGGGCGACCAGGAACTCTGCGCCTCGATGAGAATCATTAGGCGCGCCCCCACACGAAACCCCAGATCATTGTGGATATGCTCTGCCACCACGCTTTTAAGCGTAATGAGCTGCAAGTCGTCTTCTGTAGCTTCGATATCTTCGGGATGAAGCGCCTGATAGAGCTGAAGCAGGTATTTTTTGTCCGAAAACAGGTCACTAAAAACGCTGTCCTTGGCTTTTCGATTTGCACTCAATCCGTCTGACATACGCCACCTCCAAAGAGCCATCGCGCTTACGCACTTACGCATTATAGCTCGGCTCACAAAGTAGAACAAGGTGGCTATGACAAATTGAAAAGGTATTGACTGCGCTGCCTATCGTCCTCACCCTTCCCTCGCCATAGGAGGAACAGCAGCATTGCTGCTGGGGGGAAGGTGAGGCCAATACGGCGGACGCGCGGCGGCTATTTCATACGCCGCCACCCCTCGGCTTTTCGCGCCCATCGTGGCTGCGTTGCAAGCAACGCAGCTACACGTGTGGGCGCTCAATACGCCTCGGAAAAAAAATTTTCGCGAACCGCCTTACGGCGGGAATTATCCCCCCAACCGCCTAACGGCGGCTTTTAGCTGTTTAGCTGATTAGGATTTAGCTGATTAGGATTTAGCTAACTTTTGCATAACTAAATTCTATATCCTAAATCCTAGCTAAAGGTTCACCCATAAAGCGGGACGGACGGCGCGATTGTCGTAGTCGACGTAGATGCCATCGACGGCGACGGAGCCGTCAAGGTAAACGTGCGCCGCGTTGCGAGTATAGCTGCCCGGCGACCGGAGCCACCAGTAGGATGTACAGTGAACATCTGTGCATGTACCATTGGTGGTATAATTACCAGATGATGAACCTTTGACACCAGCACCTTTTTTGACGGCATAGCGCGTAGCATCAGCCATGCGATCAGCGTTGTCTTTGAAATAGTTGTTTGCTTCGGTGATGCTGAGCAGGAAGCTCTTGTCGGTCGTTGCAACTCCCGGCGACGTGCTGTAACTCGGATTGGCATGCGCAGGGACTTTGGATGCCACGATCTTGGCCTTTTCTTCTGCGGTAAAGGCTGCATCGATGAAGTTGCTGCTCGTAAAGCTCGTACCCACCGTGTTGTAACTCGCATCATAACCATTGAGCCACGAACGAATCGTGCTCTTTGCCCAAGTAATGGAAATATTGGTTGTGTTGTAGAACTTCACATCGAGTACTTTCTCGCTGATGAGAAGTAATTTGCGATCCTTGATATCGAGCACGCGCCAGGTAATCGGTTCTTTGCCATTTGTGGTGTCGTTGTCCTGTTCGTAGCGACCAAAGGGTATGATGTCGCCAACAACCCATGCATCATCGCAAACACCTGCATGGCATGATGTTGTATTAGAGCAAGCGATATTGCATCCTGCGCAGTTGTCGCGATCTGTGTATGGTTTAACGGTTTTGGCGTTGCAGGTAATCGTCGCGGTCGACAAATCGGCAATGCGTTTGCACGTCGAATTGACGCATTCAAAGCCGGCGTTACAAACGTTGCCGCAACTGCCGCAGTTGGCCGAATCTTTTGTGGAATCGACGACGATGTTATTGCAGATCATCTTGCCTTGGCCCGCAACGCATTGGTTGTTTTGGCAAATGAGGCCATCGGCACACGGGGCGCAGGATTCACAGTGTTCTGGCGTATTGAGCTGCACGGTTTTGTCACCGCAATAAGCAGGCCCGCTACCAGCGACGCATTCGCCGTCAATGCATGTCGTGCCGTCGCTGCAACGATGGTTGCACGTACCGCAATGGTCGAGCGATGTTGCTGTGTTATAGCTTACGCCGCCGCAGTTGGTATTGCCGAGGCATTTGCCGTTAATGCACGAAAGCCCATAGGCGCAGGCCTTGCCGCATTCGCCGCAATTGTCGATGTCTGTTTTCAAATCGATGCAGACGTCGCCACAGAACGTTTTATCATCCGCACAAACGCATGTTCCGTTCTCGCAACTACCGGCAGGGTCGCACTGCGTATCGTGGTTGCCGCAATGCTCTATGCTGTTTGCTTCGCAGGTTTTGGTCGTGCCGTTCTCATAAAGATGATAATCCCCAGCACATGACGTGACTTGGCATTTGCCAGCATCTGTGCAAATACCCTCGTCCCAATAAGAGACGGCGGTACAGTCAATGCCTCGGCAGTGCTGCGCATCGTCAGGCGAGCATGTGTTGCCATTCTGATAAAAACCAGTTTTGCAAACGCAGGTATTGGTAGCGCTGTTCCATTGGGTATTGGGGGCACACGAACAGGTGTTGGTGTCTGCATGATAAATTTCGTTAATGTTGCATGCTTTCCTGCTGACACATTCGCCGTTTTCCAAAAAATAGTTCGTTTCGCACGTGCACGCGCCAGCAGCTCCCGTCCAATGCGCAGCTGTGTTGCATGCACAAGTATTGGTCGAGCTGTTATAAATTTCTTTGTTTGTGTCGCAGGTCGCTTTGGCAACGCACGCGCCGTCCATAAGGACAGAACTCGAATCACACGTGCATGAACCCGCTGTTCCAGTCCAGTGTTTCGCAGTGTCACACGCGCAAGTATTTGTTGCGGCGTTATAAATTTCTTTTGTGGTGTCACATGATTTTATAAGTTCACATTTACCGCCGATCTGAACGTATCCCGAGTCGCACGTGCACGCGCCAGCTGTTCCCGTCCAATGCGCGGCTGTGTTGCACGCACACGTATTTGTTGCGGCGTTATAAATTTCTTTGTTTGCGTCGCAGGTCGCTTTGGCAACGCATGCGCCATTAAGCAGCACGTAGCCCGTGTCACACGTGCACGCGCCAGCGGTTCCCGTCCAATGGTTGGATGTGTCACACGCGCATTTGTTTGTGGTGGCAACGTAAGTTTCGTTTGTTTTGCATGTGGCTTTGACTTCGCAGTTGCCGTTCGCAACGACGTAAGGCGCGTTGCAGGCGCATGAGTTTGTCGAAGCTGTATAGGTTTCGTTCGTTTTGCACGTGGCTTTGATTTCGCAAGCACCATTGGCAACGACGTAAGGCGAATTACACGAGCATGTATTTGTTGCACTGTTATAAGTTTCGTTTGTTTTACACGTGGCTTTGGGTTCGCACGTGTTGCCAACTAAAACAAAACCGTTTTCGCATTTGCAGGCACCAGCGACGCCAATAAAGTGTTTGTCGTAATCGCATTCACATGTGTTTGTCGCTTCGAGGTACGTTTCTTTGTTGGTATCGCACGTAGCTTTGAGTTCACACGTTTTGCCCAACAACACGTAGCCATTTTCACATTTGCACGCACCGGCAGAACCGACGAAGTGCTTGTCGTAATTGCAAGAACATGAATTTGTCGCGGACTGATAGGTTTCTTTAACAGTATCACAGGATTTTTTCTGTTCGCAAATGCCTCTGAGTGGAACGTATCCATTTGCACAAGTGCAATTTCCTGCCGTTCCCGCCCAGTGATTTGCGGTGTCGCAAGCACACGAATTGGTTGCGCTGACGTAAGTTTCTTTGGTTTCGTCGCAGGTGGCTTTGGGAACGCATTCGTCACCGATGGGAACATCGCCATTCTGACAATCGCAGGTCATGCCGTCGCCGAACCAGCCTTTGTTGATGTTGCAAATACAGGTGTTTGTTTGGGAATTGAGCATCGTGCCGGTTGCTGTACAGACTTTTTTGTCGACACAGGCATTTTGGCCATCCAGACAGAGCTGATTTGCTGTGCATGGGGTTGAGGCTGCGGCGAGTGTACCGTCGCTACACATCATTAACGAGCCCGATTGGCAACGTGTTTCGCCATCTTTAAGATCGCCGCAATCGCGAATGACGCATTCACCATTGATGCAGACGCCGATTTCGCAGGTGGCATCGAGCATGCTGCCATCTGGCTGGCAGGTCATGACTTTGCCTTCAGAACTGCAAGTCGAGTCGCCGTATTGATATTCGATATCGGCATAAAGACAGCCGACTTTGCATTGATTTTGGATTTCAAAATAACCCGTATCACAATGACAATTTCCGGCTTCGCCGACGTAATGAGCATCATTGTTGCAGGTGCATGTATTGGTGCTTTCTTGATATATTTCTTTTATCGCGTCGCATATTTTTATCGTTTCACAAGAGCCGTTGACGTCGGTAAAACCGGTATCGCAAACATCAGAACAGACGGCTTCTGACGTGTAAGTGCAAACGGGATGGGCATTTTCTCGTGCAGAACAGGCGTCGTCATCGGTCAGATCGACGAGTGTGCCATCGACGCATTCCGCTTTATTCGTTTCGTCTTCGTTACAAACGATATCGCCCGGAGCAATTTCCAATTCGTTGCCGCAATATTTCTCTTCACGGCACACATTGACGTCACAAACCGGTTTGGCGGGATCGATGTCGACGCAGTCACGGCCTTCATCAAACTGGGTGTTGACTTCTGCCGAGCACGTTTTGAGCAGATTGCCATCACAAACCGTTTGGTCTATTTCGACGACACCGCCGTTCCAATCGCAGTCCGTCGGGTCGGGCGATTTGCAGTAGAAACCACAATCGGCTTCTTCGTTGGGCGCACAAGATTGGTTATTGGCAACGCAGTCTTCGACGAGCGAGGTCGTGCCGTCGTTGCAAAGGACGATATTGCTGTCGAGGCAGCCGTGTGCGTTGTGCGCGATGGTGTCGCACGCGTTATAATTTGAGCATTCGCTGTCGCCATCGCGACACAGCATGAGTTCAGAGCAACCGGGATCGGCTTCGACGAATTGGCCGTCGTTGCAGATCACGAGTTTAAGGTTTTGGCAAGTCTTTTGGCCGTCGGCGACGTCGCCGCAATTGCGGGGAATACAGTCGCCGTCTGTGCAAACGCCGCGTTCGCATGGCGTTGAACTGGTCGTGCCGTCTTCATTGCATGTGACGACGTTTCCATCGGCATCACACGCTTTTTGCCCCGGCTTTAAAGTTTTGCCATCGAGTGTGCATTGTTTGCGGTTTGGATCGTCAACACACGTCGGGCTGCCGGCTTCATCCAGGCCGCAGATCATGCCACTGAGCGAGCAATTCTTGGTGGTGATAGAACCGTCTTCGTGGCATTGAGACAGGGTGTCGTTTTGGCAGGTCGATTGGCAACTTTGTGTTTTGTCGACGCAGGTGAGCGTGCCGTCATCGAGTAGGCCGCAGATCATATTGTTATTTGCGCAGTTCTCTGTGGTAACAGAACCGTCTTCGTGACAGATAGATAGAAGCCCCTCTTTGCAGATCGATTGGCAGGACTGCGTTTGGTCGACACACGCGGGTGTGCCGTCATCGAGTAGGCCGCAGATCATGTATTTGTTGGCGCAATTCTCGATCGAGCTGGAACCGTCGGTCTGGCATAAAGAAAGAATGCCGTCCAAGCATTTGGAAAGGCAGTTGCTGGCTGGTTTGCAGAAGGGATTGCCTTGGCTGTCATTTGTACAGATGTCGGCATTACACGCCATTGAAAATGTCCAGGAACCGTCGGTGCATGTTTCAATCTGGTTATTGTTGCATCGACGAGCGCCATTGTCACAATCTGTCTGACTTGATTCTGCACAGGATTGTGAAAGAACCAAGGTTGTGATGAGTATCGAAAGTTGTGTTTTTGTTGTGCTTTTTATGTCTGATGAGGTACCTAATAGTTATTGATAAGCATGTAGACTATGTTATGTTTTAAATACAGTTCCATTGTCGATGCTCATCATGCGTGTAGAGGATGAATGAAATATGAGTATGTTTTATAGAGTAGGAATGTTGAAGGTGAACAACAATATTCCATTCTCAGTATAATTAGCTTCTTGAGCTAAATGTTATGGACGATCTGTTCTCTCGGAATAGGAGTTAATGCCTAATATTCTACAAAGCTCATTCTCCATGAGTATCTGAAATTGTCAAAAATGGTTGACACATTTTTAACAAGGTTTTGGTTTAAGCCACTTTTTCCTGAGCGGCATAATACATTTTCCTTTTGACCATTGGGGGGAGTCCGCCGTTGGTTGAACAGATTCTTCTGTTATTCCAAT
>JAZRVP010000063.1:0-32505 GCA_045599245.1 Myxococcota bacterium | reverse complement strand
GCTATGCTGGCCCATACGCGGCGCTGCTGTTCAGCCGGGCCTCTGCCCCAGACCCCGCCGGGGCTCTGCCCCAGACCCCGCTTAAGGGCTGAGCCCTTAAGAATCCGCAATATTTTAGGCGGTATAAGCATTGGGGCTGCCTCACCATGCTTCCCCGCCGGGGCCCCATCCTCGGCTTTCCTCATTTGTTACCTAAATATTGTGTTTTATTCAAAGAATCCATAGATGGTATAAGCCTTTGGTGCTGCCTTGTCATTTACTCGCCGGATCCCTGTACGGCGGCAAAGATGATAAAAATAGTCGAGAACGTCACAAAAAAGTAGTACTGATAATACCGTTGAGTGTCCAAAACTTAGATAAGGAAGCATGTAATGGCATGGAGTAAAGAAGAAGTCGAGTCGTTAATTGGCGGGAACAGGAATACTGACGAGCAGCTCGATCAATGCAAAGAATCGGCGACGCAGAGTTCATTCATAATCCCCTCAAATAACATACCTGTTGATGATCCCAATCGATATATTATTGAGGGACAGAGTTTTAAAGACCTGTATGTGGTTGAAATTCTGAAGGGTTATAACAGGAAATATCTGAGATCGGCGTATTTGGCAATAGCATGCGGTTTGTCAGGTTTTATCTGTTTGGCTATTGGTGGGTTTTCTTCAACGAAAAAATTAATGATTTTTGGAGCTTGTCTCATCGGATTGTGTTTTATCATTATTATTTGTAAGACGATAAGAATACCCGGTAAAGCGAAAATCTTTTACAGGCAGTCGCTTGTTCGTCAGGAACTTGGTCATTATATTGCAATCGAAGCATATAATGAGATGGAAACAGAACTCAATAAATGGTATCAGCCCGATATAAATATTCCTGACTTGCTGGACTATCAATCGGACGAAGAACTTATTAATCGTTTAGTTATCGGTGGTCCCAATCGGTCATTTGGAGAAATCCGCAACGCGTTTCGCGGTAAATATAATGATACCTATTTCCGGTTTATAGATTTTTCGTTAACACATCGATTCTGGTGTCCCTCGGATCGAGAGTACTGGGAATTCGGTTTGTATAATGGCCACTGCATAGTTTTCCAAACTTCAGTCTCCATACCATTTCCTGTTCAGTACGACTACATTCCGAATGCTTTGAATTCCAAAACAAATGATTTTTATCAAATGTTCCATTGTTATCGATATCAATACGATAATGATATATATGCCGGGAGTTTGATTGACGAATATGTGGAACTCTGTGAACATAGAAAGCTGTATAAGGATTTTCGGGTTGGTATGTCTCTAGTTACTAATAATGTAACCAGTAATGGTATTACAGATTGCACACAGTATCTTTTAGATTATTATAAAAAATTAGATGATTTCCCGCAGGAATATAAAGAGTATCTTTGCGAAGAGGATCAGGAGATTATGAACACAATCGAAAGCGAAGAATTTCAGAAAACGCTTTTGGGTATTGCGCAAACACTTAAGGATAAAAGATGGAGTATCCGGCTTGTGGAGAATAATCTTATATTGTTCCGGCCGTATTGTAATATATTTGAATTCAATATTAACTTAAAAAATGTTGATGAACAATTATATACTTTAGAACATGAAATATCAAATCTTGTCGGGATACTGGATCTTTTGTCGAAACTATCCATCGTTCGAGGGGGTTCAGAGTAAGGAAACTCTGAACAAAGCATAATTATAAGGGAGAAATTGATGAGCGCCGGGTTTCCCCGGCGGGGAACAGCGGATCGCGATGCTCCGCTGTTTTATTAAAACTCGAGACCTATTCCGATATGGAATGTCGCTTTGTCAGTCAGGTCGAGGACGCCTCCGGCGCCGAAATTGTCGAGCTGGCAGTACATATATTCGGCAAAAATGTAGGAATTGTTGATACCCCATTCGACGTCGATGGCTTTTTCCATATCAGGTGCGAGCCAGTCCAGGACGAATGCGATGCCGGCAACGACGTGAAAACCGAATGTGCCGCCGTAGCCGTCTTTTCCGTCATCTGATTTGGCGATGCTGTCGGCGCCGTCTCGAACCCACCAGAATGAGTAGTCCAAACCGGCTTTGACGTAAATTGTGAAAGGGAATTCGAACTGAGTCCAGAGGTAATCGAAGCGATAGACGAGGGAGAGTCGCAGGGGAAGCCAGTGAAGTTCGGTTCCGTCGATAGATTTTTCGCCGGATTCTTCGAGGGCTTTACCGGAGATATTTCCGTAAGCGAGGTGAAGGCCGACGCCGAGGCTGCCGACACCGCGCCAGAACTGCCAGTCGTATTCGGCTTCGAGGATGTATCCGGATTCGTCACCGAAATGGGTTTTATAGGCATTTCCGAGATTATCCGGGGCGTATGGACCGCCTTTGAATTCGAACATCATATCGACGGGGGATTCGGCGAAGGCATCTGTGGGAGCGCCGAAGAATGCGCCGGCTGCGAGTGCAGCGGCTAAAACGGGGGCGGCAGCTTTGTGGGCTTTAATTTTTCTGCGGCGGAATATCAGGCAGGCGAGGCCGATGGCGAACAGGCTGATGAGGCTCCAGAGAACGGCCGGCATATTTAAGAGCATCCAGGCGAAACCATAAAGAGGCCACAACGCGGTTCGTGTTGCGGCGCGAAGGGTGGGATGCTGGCTGATGAAATAGGCCATAGGTGGGCTGAGTCGATAGTAGGTGTCGACAAAGGTCCGGCCGGCGGCCGACTGCATCAGGATTTGATCGCGGAACTGACGAAGAAGTTTGACGTGTGGTTCCTGTGTTGAACCGTAAGCAGCGGTTGCGATAAAGCAGAAGCCGCCGTCGACGTCCTGATTTTCCTCACGATATGTGTCCCAGAAATCTTTGGAAGCGACTGTATCGACGTTGACGACTTCACCCAGGAGGCTTTCGTTGCCGTTGTTATCGACGGCTGTAACGCTCAGGAGATAGGTTTTATCTGCTGAAATTTTGCTTTTAATTGTAGTCGAGGTGGTATCTGAGGAGAGGGAGTGAACGCCTTTAAGCTCTTCGGGTTTGTCGCCGACGGACATTGAGGCGCCTTCTTCGGCGTAATAGACTTTGTAAGAGGCGGAGTCGGAGGTCATGCCCCAGCTCAGTTTAATCGATTCACCGCCAGCGGAGGCCTTGAGATCGGTCGGGGCGGTTGGACGGGTTGTCCGGAAATCGAGCGTGTAGGTTACGGTGTAAATATTTTCGTAACCGTTGACTGGATCGCTCACGATTAAATACAGATACGAAGCTTCGCTCAGATTTTCGCATGAGTCGGCATTTGCGGCGGAGCTGAGTGTTCCGACCTGTCGTTTGACTTCGATTGGCGAACTTGTGATTGAAAGCGGCTGATTTTTGGTGATTGTGATGCACGAATCTTCGATGACTTCTTCAATTTTATTTTTCGAGCAGGCTTCGTTTCCTTTCGAAAACTTAATTGAATAGACGGCATCCGAGGAGAGGGAGGCCTCAGAGTCCAGCGTAAAGATGAAACTGATTTCGCCTGTGCTGATATCGAACATTTCCTTGCATCGGGAGATGTTCATGGCGAGACGTTTTTCGGTATCAGAGGTCGATGTCGTCAGGGAGGAGCTCATGCCCCAGTTTTTTTCATCCGAGGCCTGGGCATTGAGCGGGAGAAGGATTCCCGCTGACATCGCCAGCGTTAAACAAATGCGCGACAACCTATTCTTCATTATCTTTTACCATTCCTTAGCTGTTCCCATGCCGAGCAGGCGATCTGTACGGCATTCAATGCGGCCCCTTTTAACAGGTTATCGCTGACAAGCCAAAAGATAAGTCCATTTGGGGAGACGGGATCTTTCCTGACTCTTCCGACGAGGGTTTCAAAACAATTTTCTGCCTGAGTAGCGGTCGGATAACGATCGGGCTGTTCGATGTCGGTGACGCGTAATCCGGGCATTTTATTTAGTATTTGCTGAGCCTGGGCGATCGTGACGGGATTTTTTGTCACGAGGCTTACGACTTCGCTGTGGCTTCGAATGACGGGAACGCGCACGCAGGTTGCCGAGATTTTGAGGTCATCGCGGCCGAGGATTTTGCGAGGTTCGAACATCATTTTTTCTTCTTCTTCGGTGTTTCCGTTGTCGAGCAGGGAACCGATTTGCGGCACGACATCGAAGGCCATGCATCGGGCGTGGACGGCGGATTTTTCAGGTCTGTGACCTGAAAGTGCCTGACGGGTTTCGTCCAGAAGGGCCTCGATACCTTTCTGACCGGCGCCGCTGCACGACTGGTAAGTAACGACGCGAACGTCCTGAATGCCGACGGCATCGTCGAGGGCTTTGAGGGCAAGAACCATCTGGATGGTTGAGCAGTTTGGGTTAGCGATTATTCCTGCTTCTGGCCGAATGCATTCGCTGTTGACTTCCGGGACGACGAGCGGCCATGCGGGATCGCGGCGAAATGCCGAGGTGTTGTCGATCATGAGGGCGCCGGCTTTGAGGATGCGTTCGGAAAGAAGCTGGCTGACGCTTTTTCCGGCGCTCAGTAAAACGATATCAATGCCGGTGAAGTCAAAGGTCTCGGCGTTTTGAATGATTTTTGTTCCCCAGGGGGTATTCATTGACTGGCCTGTGCTTCGCGATGAAGCCAGAAGTTCGATCTGACGCACAGGAAAGTGAAGGGCATCCAGGCAGTGGATGATTTCGCGTCCAACGGCGCCGGTGGCACCAACAATCGCGACATGGGCGCCGGCTGAATTGTATGTGAGGGGAACGGGGGATACTGCTTGCAAGGAATTGCCTCTTTCGGCGTTAAAACGCCGCAATGAATTTATCTCAAATCAAGTGTTTTGGCCGTATGCATCGCATAGGACAAAACGCGCGGGCGTATTGGCGTATTCCGCCAATAGCCGCGCCCCATAAAATTATAAAATTTAACCGATTATTGAAGTGCAAGTCCATAACGATTAAACGGTTTTTCAATTTCTGTATTATAAATCACGTATCGGGGGCGTCCCTGAATTTCTTTTCTGTGCACGATCGAGCCGTAGCTCGTTTTGACGTGCGTTCGTGCGTAGTCGCGGTTGTCTTCAAGGACGTAGTAAAGCTGCGGGTCGAGCGTAACCTGATTGGTCGGGGAGGAAAGAAGCTGATTGGGCGATATGACAGGGTACCAGCGCTTCGGCTCTTCAACGGGAAGCAGTGAATCGTCTGTGCCAAAGGGCAGTTCGTACACCGTAATCGACTTCTTAAAGACGTCATTGTCCTCGCGGCGAATGTAATGTTTCAGGCTCTTGTTGTTGACGCTCGGGTGAACGCCGTAAAGCTGAACCAGATCGCCCGGACAGGCGATGATTCGTCCGAAAAAGGCGCGAGTTTTTTTCTGGCCGTGGCTCGTGTACACGTCCTCGACGAGCACGAGATCGCCGTACGTCGGGTCTTTGCGTCGAAATGCCAGGCGATCGACGAGCACGATGTCGCCCTTGAGGATTTCCGGCATCATCGTTTCATTGCCCATCCATGTCCGCTGCAGCACGGCTCCGGAATTCAGGAGAAAACAGAGTACAAACGGAATCCAGAATGTCAGGAAGGCCAGTCCTGTCTGTGCACAGGTTTCAAATCGGCTCAGATATCTTGGCGGATGATTGAAAACGTGCCAGACGCTGTATCCCCAGAACAAAATGACCAGGGCCAGAGAGGCGGCAAGTATGGGAACGGGAAAAAGGTTTGTGAGTGAACAGAATGCTGGGCCTGCAATAAAAAGCAGGCAGAGGGCCAGATTGATACTCGCTCCGTAATGCGGTTTGCCTTTGATTGTCAGCCATGTGCCCGGGGAGATAAACCCCAGGTATCGAAGCGGGGAGGCCAGATCCGGATCCCCCGCTGCTTCTGCCTTAAGTCTTTCGGTCAGAGAATCGTCTTCGTGTCTTCTGACCGTTTCTGTTTCCTGTTCCAGTCTTATGGGGGGGGACAGTTCCAGCCTTTGGGTTGGATTTATTTTGTGCTCCCTGGGAGCTATTTCTGTTTTGGAGTCACTCATGCACGGGTTTGATATGAATTCTGGAAGCTCGCAGTTGTTGGTGGCGAAAGGGCAGGCCGTTATTCTACATAGCGATAGGGAATAGTGCGGCTTTGAACTTCGTCTTTAGGCGAAATAATCCAGTTTTCTTCATCCAGGGCTTTGAGTGAGCATTGCAGCATTTGCGGGGAGCTCGTTTTGTCGCCTGACTGCACGATGCCGGCTTTGGTGAATTTGTACTGATTTCGGATGTAATCGGGGCTGCCGTCGTCGTTTCGCTGTTCGGTGATATAGTTTCCGAGTTCTTTGATGATGCCGTTGACGACGCGGAAGATATAGGTTCTGTCGGCATTCATGGCGCCGTTGAGGCAGTGTTCATTTCGGGAGAGGAGAATTTCTTTCTTTTTGTCGCCTTCGATATCTTTGACTTCGAGCTGAACGGGCTGTGTCGTGCTTCCGGAATCGAGGAGGGCTTTAGTCCAGCTCAAGCCTTCAACGCCGTTCATGGCATAACCTGCGACGACGAGTGTGTCTGCGGCGAAAGCGATGATTTCCGGCAGGGAGGTACCGGCGACATCTGCGTCAATTTTGGTCCATTCGGCTTCTATGGTTCTGAGCTGTTTATCGGATTTGAGCAGCTGTTCCCAGAGGCTGTCTCTTAAATTGAGGCTGATTTTGCCCATCTGATCGCGTTTGATGGAAGAGGCTTTTTTGGGGTTAATCGGGCAGGAACCGATGCTGGCTTCGTCTTCATTTTCATCGTCCTGGTCCCAGTCGCGGACGAGCACGCAGTAACGGATGGTACCGTTCATGACGGGGCTTGTTTTGGCGATGGCAGAGTAATCGACGCCGATTTCGACGTCATAACCGCCGTCCGGGCTGATGAATGCGTATGCATCGATGCCGTCTTTTTTGCCTGTCAGCCATTTGACTTCGGCTTTTGCGCCGTCAACCTGTGGTCCGAGATCGATGACGGCTCCTCGGGTGGCGCCCAGTGATTTGCCGTCGGCGTCTTCGGCTGCAAGCCAGAGTTCAACCTTGTCCGATTTCCACTGCTTTTTCTTGGAAACAACGGCGTTGTCTTTGACCTGAACGAGGAAAAAGATTCTGTCGGCGGTGTACTGAGACATGACTGTGGCACTTAAATCGTTCGGTCCTGTCCAGTCGTATTCGTATTCGCCGCTCAAAAGCGTCTGAAAGCTGGCTTTTTCTCCGGTATTTTCATTCCAGTCACTGATGTTTCCATCGGCGAAAGTGTCTGTTTTGAGTGCGGCATTGAGATTGAGAACGGCCTGATCGGCTGGATTGCCTTTTTTGGGGACTTCTTTGGGTGGCTTTGCCAGTGCGACACTCGAAAAAAGCATGCTCAAACATACCGCAGTAATCCCCCATTTGATTGTATTCATGGCCATTTGCTCCAGATGAAAATCTTGACAATTGTCAGTTTGGCTTCATATCCCTAAATAGAGGGACAGAAGCGGTCATAATGTCGCTTATTTTGTGATTTTTCAAGAGTAGAGAGTGCATGATTAAGAAAGTGCTTCAAATTCAGGCTGTGCGGTGCAAGAGTTGTGGACTGTGTGTTCATTCGTGTCCGCGTCACTGTCTTGAAATCTCGGACAAAAGGAATCGTTCGGGATATAATGTTGTCGAACTGGTGCATCCGGACGACTGTGTTTGCTGCGGCTTATGTGTCCGGACGTGTCCGGAGCCGCAGTGTCTTGAACTGAAAGAAATCGAGTCTATGGCAGGTCCAGACTCCGAGTAATGAAATCAATCCGATGAGCAGATTAGCATTTATCAAGGGCAATGATGCCGTGATTTGCGGTGCATTGAGTGCAGGATGCCGTGCATTTTTTGGATATCCGATAACGCCGGCAAGCGAGATCGCGCACGATGCGATGAAACGTTTCCCGGAGGCCGGTGCGCTGGCACTTCAGGCGGAGAGCGAAGTTGCTGCGATCAATATGCTGTATGGAGCTGGTGCCAGCGGGACGCCGGCCATGACGGCGACATCCGGTCCGGGGTTCAGTCTGATGCAGGAAGGCATTTCCTATATGGCCGCAGCGCGGCTTCCCGGGGTTATTGTCGATGTCATGCGTTCGGGTCCCGGACTCGGCAATATCGGCCCCGAACAGGCTGACTATTTTATGGCCGTCAAGGGCGGCGGACATGGGCATTACCACAATATCGTACTCGCACCGGCCAGTGTTCAGGAAATGTTTTCTATGACGGCATTTGCTTTTGAAGCCGCTTTCAGATGGCAGATGCCCGTCATCGTCCTTGCCGATGCTTTTATCGGCCAGGTCATGGAAACCATTGAACTGCCCGAAAAAATCCCAGCCTCTGATGACGTTCCCTGCAGCCGGTTCCCGATGAACAGGGCCGTCGACGGCACTTCGCAAACGGCTGGAAATGTCATTTCCTCTCTCGAACTCGTTCCTCCGAAACTTCATGTTAAGAATGATGAACGTTTTGCACAGTATGACGATGTCATTCAAAATCTTCATGAAGCCGAGGTCGATATCTGTGACGGAAACGAGCCCGCCCGGATGCTCGTCGTCGCATTTGGTATTTGTGCGCGAATCGCGCATGAAGCTGTAAACCTGGCCAGAAATAAGGGGCTTCGCGTCTCCATGTTCAGGCCCAAAACACTCTGGCCGTTTCCCGAAAATGAACTCGAAAGAGCAGCCAGCGGCGTCGAACGCGTGCTCGTCGTTGAATGCAATCGCGGCATGATGCAGGAGGATGTCGAACGGTTTCTTGGGAGAAAACGCGTCCGGGGATTTCACATCGATGGCGGCATCATTCCGACGGTCGCCGAACTTTTCAATGCCATCGTTGACGGCATTTGATTTTTCTTCACATCCCGGGGGCTTTCATCGCCTGTCTGATGCCGTTCGGGTTTGTCCTGACAGGCCAACTGATTAGGTATTGTTATGACAGATTCCATTGAAAATGTTCGCGATTTCGTCGGCGAAATCGTTTGTGCCACTTGCGTTGAAATCACCGGCAGTCGCGTTATCGCGTCTTTTGACGAAAATGAACGCCTTGTCGTCAGCAGGTCTGAATGCCCCTCGACGATAAAACCCGGACAAAAAATAGATGTCTATATTGAGGGGATGTCCCAAAACCTTTGGTCCGGTTCGGTTGATAAAGTTCAGGCCATGCGTCTGTGGGAAAAAATCGAGACCTGTCGCGAACAGCAGACGGATCTTCAGGCGACCGTGATTTCAGCCGAAGAGAATGGCCTTGTGTGCGATGTCTGTTCTCTGATGGGGTTTATGCCTAAACGGGAAATCGAAGAGTCGCCCATGGGAGTGCTCAACGAATATCTCGGGCGCACGATGAATGTCCGCGTTCTCAAGTTTTCGCCATCTGAAGGCCGGCTTATCGTAAGCCATCGGGAAGCTGTGGCTGAAAAACTTCGTGAAACGCGGGAAAAACTTCTGGCGCAGCTCAAGCCGGAACAGGAATATGAAGGAATTGTCAAGCAGCTTACGGATTTTGGAGCTTTTGTCGATATCGGTGCCGGCGTCGAGGGGCTCGTTCATCGTTCCAATTTGAGCTGGTCCAATGATGACGTTGCCAGCGTCGTTTCGATTGGACAGAAGCTTCGCGTTGTCGTACTCGCAGTGGAAAAAGGCCGGATTTCTCTCGGACACAAACAGCTCGTGGAAGACACCTGGGCGGTCCAGGCCGGGCGGCTTCACGCCGGGGATATCGTCAGCGGAAAAGTCACAACATTCACCAATTTTGGTGCCTTTGTCCGCATTGAATCCGGCCTTGAAGGTCTCGTTCACAACTCGGAATTGTCCTGGGATTCGTCCATCAAACAGCCGCAGCAGGTCGTCAGTATCGGCGATGAAGTCCGCGTCCGCATTCTCGGCATTGAAGAAGAAAAACGCCGCATTCGTTTGAGTCTTCGCCGTGTTGAAGTCAATCCCTGGCAGAAGTTCCATGACGAATGTCCGGTTGGCACAAAACTCGTTCGTCCCATTGTCGGCATTGCCGAATTTGGTCTTTTTGTCGATCTCGGCAATGGCATTCGCGGTCTCATTCATAAGAATGATCTGCCGATTCAGAAATCAGCCAACCTGTTTGAATCGTCGTATAACATCGGGGATGAAATCGAATGCGTCATGACTTCGGTTGATGTTTCCCGCGAACGCGTCAGTCTGAGTGTGAAACAACTCTCCGGCGATCCGTTTGTGCTTTTTATCGAAAGAAAACCTCTTGGCAAACAGTTCGATGCCTATGTGCGCCGTATTGCCAAATTTGGTGCTTTTGCTGCGATTGAAGACGGTGAAGTCGAGGGACTTATTCACATTTCTGAAATTTCGGATAATCGGGTTACCTCGGTTGAGTCGGTTTTGAAAGTCGGTCAAAGAGTTCAGGCGACGGTCATCAGTATCGACGAAAAGAAACGCAGAATTGGTCTTTCACTCACGGCAGAACCGTTTGATGCAGAAATTGACGAGGAGGAAACTGAGTCTGCACCTGACGATAGCACGGCCAAAATCGGTGATATTTTCCCGATTCGTGAGAAAAGGCACTTTTAGTAATAAAAAAAATATGCTTTCACTCGGCAAGCGTGCTATGAATGCGCGCGTTTTTTTGGCGGACAGGCCGCCAAAGTTTGGTTTTGGGAATAAAATTCATAAAACAGGATGTCTCGATGAATAATCAGCAAAGAAACGAACTTTGTCACTGTGGTAGTGGCAAGAAATATAAAAATTGCTGCATGCGTAAAGATGAAGCTCAGGCTCAGCTTTCCAAACAGCAGTATGATGTACGCCGCGTGATTGGTCCCAACACGTCGCCGTATCTTTTCTGGAAACGCTGGAGTGCCGCATGCAGCCGCAATGAATTCGGTCTCGTGTACGACATGCTTCTCCCGAACGGCGAACTGGCTGAAAAATTCCGTACAGCGGAAGATTTCTTCGTCAATATCAGCAATATCGGTCTTCCGTTTGAAACCCGTTGGAATCTTGACAAAATCAAGATCGATGGTGTGACCGTGATGTTCCTTTGCCACCGCACCGACAGCGATGACAAAAATGCCGATGTCATTTGCTCACTCATGACCTGCAAACGCACTGAACTCGGCCTTCGCGTTGAAAACATTCAGCGCGCCATCTGCAAAGCCTCTTCAGACTTCATCCTTTCGTTCGACATTTTTGGCGTCAAGAGCGCAGACGCCGATTACCTCAAGAAAATGCAGTCCGGTTGGACGCGTCCCGACCTCACCGATGAAGCTACCCGTTATGTAGCTCCGGATGATGAAGACTAATAAACGAGCCGTATTGCGCAAAGCGCAATAGGCGAGTTGAGCCGTGCGAACCGCACGGCTCCGGCATGTCGTATCGGCTGAAAGCCGATAGACTGCCTTACAATTGAAGAAATGCATGATGAGAAAAATTGCGATATTGTGCGTTATTTTGGGAACAATAACTGGATGCAGTAAAAATATCAGTATTCATTCTGCAGATTCCGAAATAAAATCTTCATCTGAAACTATTGCAAATTCTCAGGTCAGTTCCGATATAAAAAGTGTTGAATTGGAATGCCCGGAAGCCGGAGTCGACAATTTCTCCTATCGGTATTCTGTCTTTGATGATTTTTATATCGAACACGAACAGGAAGCATTGGATGGTGAACAGTGCAGTGATGCGCAAAAGTATTGTTATGGTCATGACAATAGACCAATTTTAAGGCCAAATGCACCGGATGGCTGGATATGCAGATACGTACTTAAAATGCCCGGTTATCAAAATGATATGCATGAATATGTGTATTTTGAACACGTAAAATCGTATATGGATGAAGAAAATAGTTTACATCGCCATAAACGTAAATATTCACAATGGGCATTTTTGAAGTCATGGGTGTGCAATAATGAAGCCGGATGTCAGTGCGGCGGCAGCTTTTGCCCTCACAACGGCCTTTGCGTGGATGAAAAATGTTACTGCAATGACGAATTATATACGAATGGGCAATGCTCAATCATTGAACCGGTATGGAAAAATAAAGCTTTTGGTGAATGGGATAATAACAATGAGATTAAATTGAAATATGATTATAATGAAAATGGCGTAATCATTGGAGAAGTGGTTCGAGACGGGTTTTATTATTATGTTGGAAATGTTTTGACTCAATATTCTTTTTATTATACATCCAGGAAACCCAAGTATGATAAAAATGGTGAAATGATTAAAAATGATTACGACTTTTATTGCAATGGAACAAAAATAGAAAACCCGTTGCTTCAGCATTGCATGATATTGCCGGATGGCCGAATCGCATTGCATTTTGAAATCTTTGATGAATGGTATCTCGATGAATATCTCGATGAAACGGTATGTTGTGATGGACCTCGTGATGAATGTGACAAAAATAGTTATTATGTCGATAATAGAGCAGATATCGAGGCCGAAAGAAAATACCGCCATGGCGATCCGCTTTATGCCTGCGGCGATGAAACCTGTGTAATGGGTGAAACATGTGTGGACAACCATTGTGTAGGAATGGGAACACTTAAACCGTTGCCTTCGAATGATTATACGTGGACTGACTATCTTCCGATGTGCAAACTTGAGGGCGGCTGTACATGTGCCTCCAGTCAATGCAAAATAAATCAATATTGTACGGATGAAGGCTGCATTGATAATCCTTATCGCCGAAAAGTGAATGGAAAATGGATCAAATACGGCAGCATAATGACGGATTATTACAATATAAATTATTCGACAGGAGATGACGGCGAAGATGCAGCTGTACGCAATTATGATGTGTTATCCAGTGCACTTTGGTTTGATGTTTTGACAGACCGTGAAGCTGAAGCATGTGACAATTTTGCGATGCCGGATAATGTCGAAGATTATTTATGTGTATATGACGGCCGCGAAGATGGGTGTGGTGAAGCACCTCAAATGTATGTATCCATTGCCGGATATCGTTGTATAAATCCGGATGGCTGTCGATGTGGAGATACAATCATTCCGATGCACGCCGGCTGTCGGGATGGAAAAGCCGATTATGACGCACTTTATCAGACCATGGCCTGCCATCATGAAATGAATTATTATATGGCCGAAGATGGGGTTGCAGTATCAAAACTTGTGGATGACAAAGGCTGGTGCAAATGCGGTGTATCAACGGTCCCACCTAATACAAAAGGTTTTATGTGTGAACACGCAACAGCGATGATTTGCAAGTTGCATTCAGGCTGCAAGTGTGGTGAGGCCACATGTCAATATGACGAAGTCTGCGTCAAACCCGGAGTGTGCAGGGAATAATGGCCGCACACATATCAGGTCTCCATGTCGTAAATACTGTTCTGTTTGCAAAAAAAATCGGCTATTATTGCAACTCTCAATAAGTCTTTGAATTCTGATGCGATAACTTTTTGACATCAGATGCTTCATCCCTCTAAGGAAGGTCTGAACAAAATACAATGATAAGGCAGAAATTGAAGAGAGCAGGTCGAGGCGTTGTGTACAACGGCTCGGCCCCGGTGAGGAACAATTGTTAGGCAGCCCCAAATGCTTATACTACCTAAAATATTGCGGATTCTTAAGGGCTCAGCCCTTAGGGGGGGGGGCCGGGGAGTTTCGCCATCCAGTGGACGGCTGGCATCGCAGAGCCCAGTGAGCAAATGAAGTGAACGAGTTGGAGAGCCGACCGGCTCGGGAAACGAATTGCATTTCATATTGCGAACTGAGGACAGGGGCAGAGCCCCAGAAAACAAGTAAATAATTTTTAATGGTTTTAAAAACGAGGACGAATAATGAAACAGCTGAAATTCGTGGCTGCGGTTGTTTTGGTTTGTGCATCATTTCCCTGTCTGAACGAGTCGGCATTAGCTCAATCCCTGGCATGGCCAGCTAGCGGTTGTACTTATATATCGAGTGGATACGGTGGACGCGGCGAAACATTCCATAACGGTATCGACATCGCCTGCGGCGGTGATATCGACATACTCGCTGCGGCAAGTGGCACCATCTCCGATCGAACCTGGTCAACCGGCCAATGTGCCTATGACCCCGGTTATGGTTCATGCAGGGTTTGCGATAATCTCGTCGGAAATTCCGTTCGTATTCATCATGACGATTCGACCATGGTGACCATCTATATGCACATGAAAGAGGTCTACGTGTCCAACGGAGATCACGTCGAATGTGGACAGGTTATCGGCAAAATGGGTACAACCGGTTGTTCGACAGGTCAGCATCTTCATTTCACAGTGCGGCCGGATGGCAGTAACCCGGCTGCGCCTTTGGATTATGCTCAACAAGGCAATTACACGTGCCCCGTTACCTCAACCCCCATCATTTCTTATATGCAGAATACCGATATCGACGGCGATGGTGCCGCCGATATCTGCACTCGAGGCGTCGCCGGTATCTTTTGCACACTCTCTTCTTCCGGAAATATCACCGAAAGAATAAATGTTCTCGAACTGAGTGATGACCAGGGCTGGGATGATGTTTCTAACTATGCCACCATTCGATTTGCCGACGTCAACGGCGACAATCGCGCCGATATATGCGCTCGCGGCGACAGCGGAATCGAGTGCTGGATTTCCAAAGGAAACGGCGAATTTGAGTCCTACGGTGCCGTTGCCATGTCCGATGCCGATGGTTACAAGGATGTCAAATACTATTCGACCATCGTGTTTGCCGATATCAACGGTGACGGAAAAGACGATTTCTGTGCACGATTTAAGGAACAGTTCCAGTGCTATCTCTCGAACGGAAACGGTTTCGACAGCCAGCCGATTGGTTTTAATGATATGGGCAATGACGTCGGATGGGGCGACGCAAAGTATTATTCGACCATTCGCGTGGCCGATGTCACGGGCGACGGCAAGGCTGATGTCTGCGGGCGCGGTATCGGCGGAATCAGATGCTGGCCTTCAGAGGGGGACTCTTTCGGCGAACCCTTTAATGGCCCGGAATTCAGCAACAACAACGGTTGGGGCGAAGAAAAGTATTATTCGACGATTCGGCTTGCTGATATCAATGGCGACCATAAAGTCGATGTTTGTGCTCGCGACCTGGGGGGCCTCATTTGCTATCTGTCCACAGGGAACGGTTTCGGCGATTCCATTCGCGGACCGGAATGGAAAGATGACGCCGGATGGGCGGAACTTGAACACTATTCGACATTTCAGTTTGGCGATATCAACGGCGATGGAAAAGACGACGTCTGTATGCGCGGTAATGATAACTTCAACTGCTATTTCTCAAATGGAACGGGCTTTGACGAAGCATTCAGAATTTCTGAATTCAGCAATGCCAATGGCTGGGATAAAGTAGATAAATTCAGCACAATTCATCTCGGGGATGTCAACGGCGACGGCAGACTCGATGTCTGCAGCCGCACGGCGGATAAGGTTTCATGCTATGTTTACAATGGCAGCGGACTCGATCACGTCGAGGCCACCAGCTTTAGTGATGCCGCAAACTGGAACAAACAGCCGTATTATTCGACCTTCCGGTTTGGTGGCATTCAGCCAAAAGCCTGTTCATTCCTGCCGGAAATCTGTGACGGCAAAGACAACAACTGCGATGGTCAGATCGATGAAGGCAACGTTTGCTGCACGCCGTCTGATGAAATCTGTGATGGACAGGACAATGACTGCGACGGCCAGATCGACGAAGACAATGTCTGCGAACATACGCCGCAGTGTACGCCGTCTGATGAAATCTGCGATGGACAGGACAATGACTGCGACGGCCAGATCGATGAAGACAATGTCTGCGAACATACGCCGCAGTGCACGCCATCTGATGAAATCTGCGATGGACGGGACAATGACTGCGACGGCCAGATCGATGAAGACGGCATCTGTGACGGCGGACAGGATTGTGTCCCGGTGCCGGAAATCTGTGATGACAAAGACAATGACTGCGACGGTGCCATCGATGAAGACGGCGTCTGCGACGATGATGGTGCGGATTTCGAACCCGAAGACCCGAAGCCTGTCTGCGACCCGGAAACAGGTAATTGTGACGGCAAATGTCTCTACGGAAAAGATGCTGACGGCAACTGCATCGATAAAGAAACGGACGAGAGTTACGCCGATGATGACTGTGGCTGCACCTCGACGCGTCGTCCCACCGGCACCCTGCCGGTTGGCGCTGTCCTTGCGGTTTTCGGCATGATGGGAACCCTCGTAATCCGCCGACGCCGTGACATCCAGAAATAATAGGCGCGCCGTATTGCGCGTTAGTGCAATACAACGCGCCTTTTTTGTTTTTCAGCCTTGCTTATCGCGCAATATATAGATATTTGGCGGCATAGATGTGATTATTTCAGGCCTTATTGGGCCTGTTTCTTTTTGCCTGTTACCCCTCGGAGGGGATTTATTATGAATGATCAATTAATGAACATGAGAGATGCTGCTAAAGTCGGAAATATCGAGGTCATCGATAGACTTCATCAATCGGGCGAAGATTTGGATGCACCGGGAAATGATGGCTGGACCCCGCTCATGCTGGCGGCAAACAATGGCCGGATTGAAACAGCTCAGTGGCTTGTCGATCACGGTGCCGATATTCATGTACATAATAAAGACGGCTGGAATGCGCTGATGCTGGCCACGGATACTCCGTCGATTGTTTCCATGCTGATCCGGGCCGGTGCAGATGTCAATGCACGTTCCAGCGAGGGCTGGACGCCGCTCAT
The DNA here is from genome assembly GCA_045599245.1 of Myxococcota bacterium. Lineage (GTDB taxonomy): Bacteria > Myxococcota_A > Bradymonadia > UBA4248 > UBA4248 > UBA4248. The sequence goes on along the minus strand of JAZRVP010000063.1, from coordinate 15,838 downwards.
GGCGGCAATGACCGATAAAAATCTGGAGTCCGCACAGACGCTGATTCAGGCAGGGGCCAATATCAATGCTCGAAAAAATGACGGCTGGACCCCGCTCATGTTTGCTGTCGAAGAAGATGACCTGCCATCGGTTGAACTCTTGCTCAAATCCGGTGCAAATCCCGATGCTGAACAGGAACTGCCATCTCCCATTCATCAGGCTGTCTCGAACGGTTCGTATGGCATCATTTGGGCTCTGATACAGGCGGGCGCCACTGTCGATGCGAGCGTTCTCGATCAGCTTCTCAAGTCCGATTGCGATGAGACGGGAAAAACGCATTTGATGTATGCGTCTGAAGCCGGAAATCTCGAACTCATGGACAAGATCATGCCCCGCGTCAAGCTCAATGCTCGATGTGCTAAGGATTGGACGGCTGTGATGTACGCGGCTCATGCCGGAAAACTTGATGCGGTAAAGAAACTGATTGGCGCCGGTGCCCTTGTCGATGCCAAAAGCACCAAAGGCTGGACCGCTCTTATGCTCGCTTCTAAATTTGGTTACGTCGATGTCATGCAGTACCTCATCGATGCCGGTTGTGCCGTCGATGCAAAAAAATATAATCAGTGCACTTCGCTTATGGTCGCAGCCGGAAATGCCAGAATCAAGGCGGTCAAATGCCTTATCGCTGCCGGGGCAAATGTCAATCTCAAGGATGATGACGGCAAGTCACCCGTTGATTACGCCAGAAATGCCAGGTGCGTCGAAGCTGTCTGGATGCTCGTTCGAGCCGGGGCTTCTGTCGATGACGTAACCCTGGGTGAACTTCGCCTGAAAGGTTCCGATATACAGGGAAATACTCCCCTGATGTACGCCGCTGAAGCTGGAAATCTCAAGGCGCTCGAATGGCTCATTCAGGCTGGTGAAGACGTCAATGCACAAAATAATGAGGGGTGGACACCGCTTAAATTTGCAGTCTCTCACGACAGTTGTGAAATCATCACGGCCCTTTTGAAGGCCGGTGCAAATCCAGATATCAAAACAAATCGCGGCTGGACTCCGCTTATGGTGGCTGCAAAGAACGGATATGGTTCAGTTTTGAAAGCACTTATTGAGGCCGGTGCGGCTGTCGATGCCAGAAAATACAACAATTGCACGGCGCTCATGATCGCAGCTGCAAATCGCCATCTCGCGTGCGTCAATGCACTCATTCAGGCCGGTGCCTGCATCAATTTTTCGGACACCGATGGCAAATTCCCCATTCACTATGCTTTCGATGCCAAAGCCATTAACTGCATGATGGCTCTCATCGAGGCCGGTTCTATTCTTCCCGAAGATATTCTGCTCAAAATGGCAAAAGATTGGCGCGATGAACAAAATATTACGCCGCTTATGATTGCCGTTGAACGTGGAAATCGAGATTTGCTTTCTCAGTTGATCGCCGCCGGGGCCGATGTCAACGCGGTCTGTGAGCATCATCGTACTTCGCTTATTTATGCCGCAGACAAAGGTGATCTCGACTGCGTTCGCTTCCTGATTGAACACGGGGCCGATGTCAATGCTAAGACAAGCAATGACTGGACAGCGCTCATGAGCGCTGCAAAAGGCGGTTTCAATGACATCGTCAAATGCCTTCTCAAGGCAAACGCCGATATCAATGCTGGAAAATACAACCAATGTACCGCACTCATGATTGCTGCAATCAATCACAGACTCGAAACCGTGCGAATTCTCGTCGAGGCCGGGGCCGATATTCAACGCGTCGATACGGACGGAAAGAATGCCCTGGATTACGCCATAATGGGAAAATGCCAGCCCGTGATCTGGGAGCTCGTCAAAGATGGCGTCGAACTTCACGATGATTTCATTGAAAAAATTATCGAGATTGGTCCTGATTCCAGACAAAAAATGCCGTTGATGTTTGCTGCTGAAATCGGACGGCTTGATATCATTAAAGCCCTTCGTGAACACGGTCAGAGTATTCACGATAAAACTGTAGATGACTCCACCGCTCTTCGATATGCGGCAAAATCAGGGAAGATTGATGTCGTGAAGGAACTGATTGCGGCCGGTGCCGATATCAATGCCAAATGCAAAAACAACTGGACGCCTGTTGCACTCGCGGCTCAATCCGGATACGTCGATGTCGTCAAAGCATTGATTGAAGCCGGTGCTTCGCTCGATTTCCCCGACACAAAACCTCATACGCCGCTTATGATGGCCGCTTTTTGTCATCAAAATGAAATCGTGAATATCCTTTTGGCGGCCGGTGCTGATATCAATGCCAGTGACATCGAGGGTAAAACTGCACTCATGTTCGCAGTGGATGCCGATGTGCCGGATACCATCGATATTCTTTTGGCGGCCGGTGCTGATGTCAATGTACAGTGCGTCAACGGATGGTCAGCGATACGATTTGCCGCAAAGAACGGGTTTGTCGATTGTCTCAAAAAACTCATTGCAGCCGGTGCCGAGATCGATTCACTGAGTGACAACGGCTGGACACCGCTCATGACGGCCGCAAAATTCGGTCATCGAGAGGCAGTTGAACTCCTCGTCGCGGCCGGCGCCGATATCAATGTTCAAAAATATAATAATGTCTCACCACTGATGGTCGCGGCGATCAATAAACAAGCTGACGTCATACGGTATCTCATCAAGGCCGGCGCCGATTTGAACCTTTGCGATGCGGACGGTAAATCTGCACGGCAATACGTTCTCGATACGAAAATCGATGAATGCATAAAGGCCGTTTCTGATACACAAAATCCGAATGAAACGGCGTAAATTTGACGTTCTCTATTTCGGTTGTGTTATTGGCTCTCAAAACTTCTTCTTCCCGTTTATACAGCAATTGAATATGAAAAAGTTTGTCTGTCTCGTCTCATTTCTCGCGATATTATCCACATCTTGTGCATCCACAGCTTCTCAATCGGTGAATGCCTCAACTTCGTTGCAGACGGATAATTCGGTTTCTTCGACTGCACAAAATGGGCAGACGAACGAAACTGACGAAATCGGAATCGACGAAAATGTGACCATTGACGACGATCCAATCATGGTCAAAGCCCGTCAGTTCGTTCCCGACACGACGCCTCTTCCTGAACTATCTGATTGGTTTTCGCTCGCCAATAACGGCGATGTTCAGGCAATCTTTATCGTTTCCATGATGTATCGAGACCAAATCGGGGTGAAAAACATTAAGGAAGGAAAGCTCTCAAAAAAAGATGTCGATGAAGTATTCGAAAAAAAACGCTGGTTGCAGCGTGCTTCGAATTCTTCGGATTTGCTTTCTGAACTTTCTGTTAAACCGTCTTTGAATTTTTCAGATGAAAATATCGAACACAAGGACGTCGATAAATCACTTCCCTGGCTCGAGGATATGGCAAAACGCGGTCTTCCCAATGCGGAATTTGTCCTTGGGCTTGCCTATTACAACGGTGTCGGGGTTTCAAAAGATACGGCCAAAGGGCTGGATTTGATAGCGCAAGCTGCTTCTCATCAGGTTTCTCTTGCCCAATATTACATTGGAATGATGTATGAACAGGGGATGGGGATGCCCGTTGATAAAGCCCGGGCACTGGCCTGGTTCAAAGAGGCGGCAAAAAATCAGTCCCCTGATGCGGCTTTTGTTCTCGCCCTTAAATATCTCGATGGCATTGATGTTAAAAGAGATCCGGTAAAAGCCGAAAACTATCGCCTGATGCAGCTCAAGTTTCATGTCTGGAGTCAAATGCTCGAGGATAAGGTTTTGGGAGAATTTGGACGAATCTGTAAGTTCGATTTTGATACCGGTGAATTGGGATATGAGTTTGCCGATGGTTGTGATGGAGAAGGGGATTATTGGAATCCAAATCTTTCCGAGAAAGAAAATGAACGCATCATTGAGGAAATGATCATCAAGAAACGCGTCAATACGTCGATCGATTATGCCGTTGATTATGCGTTGGCGGCACAGTGGATGAAAGCTGTCACTTCACAAAATCGATATATTCGTGCCATGATTTTGTGGGCACAAATTCTGATAAACGGTGGCTGCAACAGCCATGATGATGACGCGTTTGAGATAAAAGCGAAAAAGGTCAATGACATTATTCAATCTACTGAAAAGTTAATTAAAGACAGAAAGAGTGAGTCTGAGAGCGATGAACTGATTGGACTTTGGTATTTTACCAGGGCATCTTTTGACATATACCATTCAATGGTAGAAAAAATAGATGATAAGGAAGCCGAGGGTAAAAAAATACTTGAACTTCTGCAAATATCTGCGGATCATCACAACAAATCTGCCTTGAAAATTCTTGCCGATTATTATGCTGATCGTTCATATCCATTGAATTCTTATGTTCCGATTGAAGAAGATTTGGAGAAGGCTATTGATTATTATATGAAACTCAATGCCAAAGATGACGTTGGCAGCATGAATTACATTATTGCAGAATATAAATGGTCAAAAGAAAACTACAAGGAAGCTGTTTCATGGTATAAAAAGGCCGCTGAATATAATCATTCAAATGCTTTATTAAAACTGGGGCAAATCTATGTTGAGGGAAAACTGGTTTCCAAAGATGATGACAAGGCTGTTCAATGTTTCAAAAAAGTGGTTGAAAACAATGATTTAGGAGGCGAGGAAACGGCGGTTGCTGCAAAAGAAATCGGGAATATATACAAATCCTCCAGACCAAATGATGCCATGTATTGGTATCGGTTCGCCTATAAAAAAATAGCAACTTATTGGAATTATGAGTTCATTGCTGAAAAACATTCCGATTTGATTGGGATTATTAATAAAATTAAAATTCCCAATGGTTTGTTGGATGCAATTAATCATCAAATTGAACTCGAAAAAGGTAAGGATTTAAAGGAATTTTATTCTTATACAGCTGTTATTCATCCTTATGAAAAACATCCCTACATTTATCCGGAACAATTTCATTCAATCTATGATGAGTCGGTAAAAAATGCCATTCGTGGTATCACGGCACTCGTTTTGGCTAAAAATGGTTCAGCTGATACCGAACTCATTAAAAATACATTCTACAAATTGGCGGTATTTGAACTTTCTAAGGAGAATTATTTTGAGAAAATGAAACAGTCTTCTCCTGTGGCTGCAAGGCTTGAATCAATATTTACGCCACAACGAAAAGTATTTCTGTCAATCTGGTATTTACGTCAGATACCTTACGCGGCTAAAGAGATTTATGAAACCAGACCCGACGAAAAAAAATGGGATGACTGGTTGTCTGATGCTGATAAAGTCATGAAAAATGCCCCGGAGCTTCTCAATAATTTGGAATATGATCCTTTCGAATATTAAGGAAGATCTGAATAAGATGTCCGGGGAAGAACCCCGGAAAAAACAAGTCAATAATCTTTACTCAGAGTTTCTCTTTAAACGGAGAGTGTGTAAATGAAGCAATATCTCATCGAATTTGTAGAGAATTCTTCTGATTCCGGGCTAGTCGCAACACCCATGTCGGCCGGTGAACCGGGCCTCGGACTGGATGAAAATGGCTTGACCTGGCATCAGAACAATGCCCCGGTTAAAATCGAGATCGTCGATGATGAACCCCGCATTTCCTGCATGGAACAAGCCAAACTGAAGGTTTCAATCGATCGGAATCATCGTTCAAGACTTCTCAAACCAAACACCTCTGTTCGGCTGCTTGCCAATGACTTTATTACGGTCGGTTCTCGAAAATATGCAGTGAAATCGATTTATCGTTCCGGCATTCAATCCGAGGCTTTTTTCAAAAAACTTCGGGATGCCGGACAGGCACTCATGCTTTCAATGGCTGCGGCACTGGTGCTTTCCTCATGCAATGTCTCTAAGGCTGAAACTCCGGTTAAGCCACTGACCGGGGATGTCGCCGTCGTCGATCCCGTCGATTCCTGTCTGTATCGGGCAAATGCTGCGGAGTGTTGTCTTTCCCTCGACGATGAACAAAAGAAGGATTGTTGTGCTCAGCTCAAAGAAAAAGATCCCAGTCAGTCATGTGAACTGTTGATTAAAAAAGATATCGTTGCTGTCCAAACGACTGGAATCGTTCCTCGTCCTGTATATTTGGATAAAGCGGGAACAGAACTCAAAGATGCTTGTTTGGAGTTGGAGAAAAATTCCAAATTGCGAGAGGATTGTTGTCGTCATCTTGAGGATACTTCTGATTTAACTTGTGATGAAGAGGTTTCCTGCGAGAAGAAAAATGGACAGGAACGAATTGATTGTTGTATGGCAATACAGGATAAACAAAAACTTTTTGATTGTTGCAACCAAATGGCTCGTGAAACAGGACTTTCCTGTGACATTCCCAAAGAAGTCAAAGCGAATCGTCATGCGGGGATAAAGAAGAAGTAATAAAAATCGCCGCATTGCGGCGATTTTTATAGTTTATATTCGCGAATAATGCGGCTATTTTCGCGCCAGCGGCCAAAAAATGTTTCCGGAACTTTGATTTCATTGACATATCGAGCCGATATATATTCTCTCGCAATTTTCTGAATCTTCGGGAATTCGGGATTGTCCTCTGCCCACCATTGTTCGAGGGATATGGTGGATGCACGGCGATATTTGTCGTTTGCAGCACACGTGGTCATTAACTCCTCCCAGGCTCGTTTCCTGACTTCATTTACGGGTAGTGTTCGGGCTTTAATATATTGAATACATGGGCGTCTTGTTATCATACCCAATAATATCATGAGTAATATGATTGAAATCCATAATGAATGTTCGCTCACCCAATGATAAAAATCATCGGCTCGATATGTCGAAAACCAGTCATCGATTCGTTGCAGAAGTCCGATTTTCTGTTGGCTTTCCGACGATGGCGTTGGATCAAATACAACCCATTTCCCATCCAGATAGACTTCAACCCAGCTGTGTGCATGGGAGGCTCGAACGTTGTTGTAACCATCCGAATATTCCGTCGAGAGAAATCCCGTCACATTGTGAACCGGAATATCGAGAAGTGAGACAAGTACTGCCATGGTCGTCGAAAAGACTTCACAATGACCAAACTTTTGTTTGAAGAGAAAGTCTTCGACGATGTTGCCTTCGCGAACGGGACGATTGAGACTGTACTGGTAGTTGGTTTTTAAATAATCAGAAATGAGTTCAGCCCGTTCTCGATCGGTTGTCGCCGATTCTGTAATGGAAAGTGCCAAATCTTTGAGCCTCTTCTGGATTTCTTCCGTGTGTTTACGACGTCCCGGCCAGATCATTTGCGGCCGATATAACGAATCTTTGACATCGGTTTGATACGCATTCATGTGAAACACTTGGCGCAGTATTTTGACTGTCAGTTCAAAGGCAAAAACGCCTCGTCCCGTTCCATTCTCTTCTTCAAACCAGAACATATAGCCTTTAAATGGCTGGGTTTTGTTCCATCCATATCGTCTGAATATGCCATAAGCATTAATAGAAAGACGGATATCGGGATGTTCTGTTTCCGGCAAATGATAGAGAAATGAGGCTCCCATAAGGGTTGGAATGCGGTAATCTTTCCAATCGTGTACAAATTCGACGCGATGAGCCGGGATTTGATACTCTTCGTCGCTAAAGGTATAGGATGAATCTCGGTAGTAACCTCTCGTGCGCCATTTGGTACCGTCAAAATGGTTTTGAATGTCGATGCGCCAATAAAAAGCATCGCGTTGCGGAACCTGGGCTCGGAACAGAAGGGAGGGATCGAGTTCGATGGTGCCCGTTTTATCGAGTTCGACGTCCGGCATGCCGCCCGTCGGCTGTTCAACCCCGGGAACGCCTGATACCGGTTCCGGATTATATCGCGGTATGACGAGGAACATGGCGCAGCCTATGACCAGGGCGCCAAGACAAAGAAGTCCAAAACGACCCCAAAATCGTCGCTGGTAATGGGCTATTTGGGTTGTACTCTGCGTCGTCGTTGCAACGCTTCCGCTTGAGGGGACGAGAAGTGACTGCTGAGCCAGATAGAGAAAAAGAACGATAAAGTAGGCCAGTAAAAATAGCAGAAATTCAGAGGCAGAAAGGGCCAGAGACACACATATCATCGGCAGCAGAGCCAGAATCCCGAGCTGAACGCGATCTGATGACTTTTTATGATTTAAGGCGCGATATTCGACAAGTGCCCAGACGATATTTAAAAATACGCCAAGTACCATGACATGAAGGGTTGGCGACATAAGGATACTACATACACAAAATAAAAAATAGGATATAATCCCTATGGCCTTAAATAATCGCGGCTTAAATATTTGTCGGCGTTCACAGTAACAGCCAAAAATGGCCGTTAAACATACAACAACACATATCGGCCAAAAACAGATGCCGCTTGCCAGACAAGCCAGCATGCAAATAACAATGAGGATATAAAATAACCATGACATTACATCAATCCGCTGGCTTTTCGACGAGTGAATATTCGTTCCAGTAAATGCTCAAACCACATCATTACTGGCGTAAATAGTGACGTTAATAATGCATCCAACCAGAATTTTCTGATAAATAATCCTCCAAAAATGGTATCTTGATAAAATAAACTATATAAAGTGGCTTGTAAAAATTCAAATAATATACAGAGTAATAAACTCCATATCATAAGTGATATAACGCGTTCTGATTTCAGTCGCGTCATGATCGCTCGCGTGATACCAAATACAACCATAAATGAAAATGTATATAATCCAAGTGGACCAATGCCGTTTAAATCACATATCAATCCTAAGATAAGTATACTTATCGTCGATGATATCATTGGCATTGAAAATCCACCGCTCAATACAGCCGCTATGATGCCAAATTGACAGATCGCCTCTATTCCAAATGCAGAATTTATATTTGTTTGGATCAGCAAAAATAGAAGTGCACATGCAACATTGAGGATCGCTCGCTTCATAGGCTAATGCTTGCGTGCATCCTCCACAACTCCGGTGATAATATACACTTCTTCAAGGCGCGAAATATCAACGATCGGTTCAACCGTTACCATTTGATATAATCCAAATGCCCGCGTGTCGATTGACGTTATGCGTCCAACCGGGAGCTCTTTGGGAAATGTGCCTGCACGGCCGCTCGTCACTACAATTTCTCCCTCTTCGACTTCATCCCGCCTCAATAAATAGGAGATCTTCGCTTCATATCGATCGTCGGCGCCTGTTCCCGTCAAAATCCCTCGCGATCGATTCAGTTGCGTCATGATATCTATTTTTGAACGCGGATCCACGGTCAGCATGACATCGCAAAACCTGCCATCGACGCGCTCGATGCGTCCCACAACGCCTTCCGATGACACCACCGGCATTTCCGGCATGATCGAGTCGGTTTCTGTTTCCAGGCGAAGTCGGAGCACTCTGAAATATGGCGACATATCGGCGGCAACGACGCGCGCCGGTGCCAGTTGATACATCGGACGCTGCTGCTTGAAGCCCACGAGTTTCGTCAGACGCGCATTCTGCTGCAAGATCCCCTGCAGGCCGATATTCTCTTCGCGAAGACGGGCATTCTCCTGCCTCAGCGCTTCGTTGTCTTTGCGCGTATGGATTAAGTCGATATACGAATCCCAAAAATTCGAGGCATTTCCCACCACGTAATCGTTGTGACTTTGAAAACGGCCCAAACCTGATGCAAATATGCGCTCTCCGACACTCGATTCGCTCCGGCTCGAATTCGACACGACAAAAATAAGCACAGGCAGCGCCATGCAGAGCGCAACCACGCCCATCGTCTGATAGCGTTTGATGAGCGCTTTCATCATATCAACTTACCGATGATACTTCGCGAAGAAGTTCAAGTTGATCCAGTGCCTGGCCACATCCCATGACCACACACGTCAATGGATCGTCTGCAATCAACACCGGAAGCCCTGTTTCTTCCCGTATCAATATATCAAGATTCTTCAGCAAGGCACCCCCGCCTGTCAAAACTATGCCTTTGTCGACGATGTCGGACGACAGTTCCGGAGGCGTATGTTCCAGAGCCGAACGAACGCCTTGAACGATTTGACGTATCGGTTCTCCCAGCGCATCCCGGATTTCATCGCTGTTGATTTCCTGCGTTCGCGGGAGCCCTGCCGCCTGATCACGGCCCTTTATCGTCATGGTCATTACTTCATCTGTCGGATAGGCCATCCCGATGGTGCATTTGATTTGTTCTGCTGTGCGTTCTCCAATCAGCAGATTGTATTTGTTTTTCATGTGAAGGGCGATGGCTTCATCCATTTTGTCACCGCCGACGCGCACTGAATTCGAGTACACGATGCCGGCAAGACTGATGATTGCAACTTCTGTCGTGCCGCCGCCGATGTCGACTATCATGTTGCCCGAGGGCTGCGTGATGGGAAGGCCCGCTCCAATGGCCGCTGCCATCGGCTCTTCAATCAAATACACTTCACGCGCTCCCGCGCTTTCCGCACTCTCTCTCACCGCTCGCTTTTCGACTTCCGTGATCCCATACGGAACACAAATGATGATGCGCGGATGCACAAACGTTTTACGGTTATGCGCTCTCAAAATAAAGTAACGAAGCATCGCTTCCGTCACTTCAAAATCCGCAATGACACCGTCTTTCATCGGACGTATGGCCTGAATACCGCCCGGCGTGCGGCCAAGCATGTCTTTCGCTTCTTTGCCAACTGCGAGTACGTGCTTTTCGCCACGGCTTTCCTTCTGGACCGCAACAACGGACGGTTCGCGAACCACAATACCTCGATCCCTCGCGTATATAAGCGTGTTCGCGGTACCTAGGTCTATCGCTAAATCGCTCGAAAAATAACCAAATATTCGGTCAAATATCATCCTCGTTCCTGCGCGTCCAAAATCAAAAAACGCCAGCTTGCGCCGACGTTCTTATCGTTCTCGATAGGTGATGCGCCCTCGCGTTAAATCGTATGGCGAAAGCTCTACGGTCACTTTATCTCCAGGAAGAATGCGGATGAAAAATTTTCTCATCTTCCCTGATACGTGTGCCAATACCACGTGTTTATTTTCAAGTTCCACTCGGAACATTGCATTTCTTAATGCTTCGACAACCGTTCCATCAACGGTTATTCCTTCTTCTTTTCCTGCCACAATTACTCCTGACGTTACTTTTAGCCCCTAATCCATGGTTTAACCCCCTAAACCAGGCTCGCCATTATATTAAACTCCACCTTATTCTGCAACATTTTTAGTTTGCGTGCGCATTATTCCTTGTCGCCTATGGAACGCTTCGCGTGGTTCCCTATGGCCTGCGGCCATACGGGAACCGGCGGCGGCTATTTCGCTTGCGCTCAATACACCGCCGCTGCCTTTTTTTATGGGGCTGTGCGAAGGTTTAGAAAAACTCTGTACAAAACACAATGATAAGGCAGAAATTGAAGAGAGCAAGGAGGGACCCGCCGAGGAAGCAATAGTCAGGCAGCCCAAAAATGCTTATACTACCTAAAAATATTGAGGATACCATAGGACTCAGTCCCTATTGGTGAGAAGGAACGTTACGTAGTGACAAAGGGGCAAGGCTGGCTCGGCGATGTGCATTTTCATATTGCGAACTGAGGACAGAGGCAAAAAACAGAAATAAGTAAATATCTTTATTCAGACCTTCCCTGGCTTTCCGAATGTCCTCGGACAATGGACAGTTTCGATAAAATCTCCAGTATCCCGACAAACTCGGTAACGTCGTTTTCAAATTTAGATATCTGTCCTTCCATATCTTTGTTGTCTGCTCTATATTCGAAAATATCACAATTCGGTCGGATAAATATGAGATTATCGCCTTGAAGTCGAATACTCCACTTTTTGTTTTTGAGAATTTTGGCAATGCCCAATAAGGTATTCTGAAATTCTTCGCTTTCAATTGTATCCATGATTTCCCGATCGGATGTGGGAAGATTGTCTTTGTATTCCTGAGGTATATCGTCGATTTCCTTATTAATTTTTTCATCCAGGAGTTGGAATTCCTGAAATGGTGAGCGATCGCAAGGGGAATTGATCCACTTTAAACAAATCGATTCCATAAATTCAAGTTGTCCCTGTTCGTCACGGTCAATATATTGATTGATTATCGTTCCGGCATGGATATCCGTCTCAGGACGATATTGATAACATCGGAATTGTTTGTAAAAATCATTCAAATCCGAGTCTTCATTGCTGGGAATATGGTCGTATTGAACGGGAAAGGGAATGGGAACCGAGGTCTGAAAAATAATGCAGTGACCACAAAATAATGTGGCTACGCCATTTTGACTTTTTCCAGAGCGCCTTTGCCAGTATGAACGTCTAAGAACGGTTTCAATAAAACGGAAGTTCGTATCACCGATTCTGCCTCGAATCCAGTCATTGATTTCACCGCTGTTTCGTTTCGGACCGCCGATGTTTAAACCTGCTAGGAGTTCTTCATCGATATGACAGTCAAATAAATCATGCTGGTTTGGATCGGGTGCTCGCCATTTGCCTACGTCTTTGGATGTTTCAGCCAATGCATTGATTGTAATGTGTTGACTGAGCTCCGAACGAACAAGCGTTTTCTTAAAATATACTGCGGCTTCCTTTAAAATCCTGTTGCATACCAAATATGTATGAAACAAACATAAAATAAGGCAGCCAACAAAACCCAGGGCACACCACGGGGTGACAGCTATTGCGCAGATAAAACAACCAAGTGCAACAATAATGAATGTTAGATTGACGTAAGTTGATATCGAATATTTGTGGCGATATTCTCTTAATTCTTCGACTGCTTCTGTACACAGCAGATTTCTCTTCGCTATCTTATAACGATTTGGATCATCATTGTAAGATATATCCGTGACGGGAACTCGAAATGACGATGGAGGGTATGAAGAATTTGCAGGCACTGGATTATATGAAATATCAGTGACTGAGGATTGATGTGACGATGGCGATGGTGAGGAATTGTCTGAATAGGAAATATCTGTGACCGGGGATTGATGAGACGACGATGAGTATGAAGAATTACTTGATGAAAAATCCTGATTCGTTGTCGCAGGAGTAAAATTATTCCTGGGATTATTCGTGCTCGTTGCCTTGACTGAAAATATATCTCCAGAATTGTTTTGTGTCATGCTTTGACTGAGCAGTTTGTCAGCCTTCTGGTTTCCGCCTAAAAATTGGTCTATTTCATCTTTGCCCCAGGCCATTGACTCTCTCCTTATCGTTTATTATTGGCTTTGTCGTGAAAATTGCTGAATTTTGCTTGAAATACGCATTTCTCGCGTTTTGAAATTTGTTCTCTTTCCTCCAGACTTTAGTTTTCCAAATGTCCTCGAACAACCGTGAGTTTCGATAGTATTTCTATGATGCCGATTAAATCCGACACATCATGTTCTAAGTTCATAAGCTGTCCGTCAATATCCTTGTTGCTGACATCAAATTCGAATGTATCGCAGCACGGGCGAATAAAGATGAGATTGTTATTTATAAGCCGGATGCTCCATCTCGTGTTATTATAGATTTGTGCAATGCCTAAAAGTGTATTCTTGAACTCTTCGCTTTCGATAGTGTTCATGATTTCCTGGTCAGATTTGGGGAGATCAGCTTTAAATTTCTGCGGAATACTATCCAGTTGTGAATAATATGACTTGATAAATTCTGTGAAATCTAAATCCGAATCATTAAGGAACTTCTGATTAATTAAATTGTTCTGAATACAGTTTAAAGCCGTATGATCATTCAGACTAAGTTGTTTTTGTTTCTCTAGTTCAATGTATTTACTAATGATCAAACCTGCATAGATATCTGTTTCAGGTTGATATTGATAACATCGAAACAGTTTGTAAAAATCATTTGGATTTGCTGCACCAGCTTCTGGAAACGTGAAATTTTCAATGGGAATATAGTCGTATTGAACAGGAAATGGAATGGGAACGGATGTTTGAAAAATGAAGCATTGCCCTTTAAATAATGTGACGTATGTCAGGTGCTTATTAAAAGCTGGGTCTCTATGATAGAAATGATTAAAGTCGCATTCCAAAAAAAGGAATTGAACATTTCCTATTCTGCCTTGAATCCTGTCGTTTAATTTAATGTCGTCGAGTTCTCCTGCGCTGGATATTTGGCCAACTTCAATACTGTCGTTTAATAAGTCGTCGATTTCTCCTGCGTTGGATGTTTTGTAAATGGAACTGCCAATATTTAATTGCGACAGAAGCTTTTCATTCGAACTGCATTCAAATAAATCATAAATATTTGGATCGGCGGGACTCAGTTTTCCTACTCTTATGCGGGAATCTGCCATCTTATCAAGTTTGAAGTGTTGACTGAGTTCTCCACGAACAACTGTCTGCTTATAAAAGCTGTTCGCTTTTCCAATTAATCTAACACTTGTAAACAAAAAATATAAGGAGGCAATAATTAAAAATATACAAAGAATAAATAACGCCCCTGTTCCTGAAAACCCTCCAATGAGTAAACTAAGTACAAATAAAAGTGCGAATATTTTTGTCAGTTTTTTTGAACGCAGATGTTTCTTGCAAAACTTCCTTAAGCTTTCAATGGCTTCTTTATCGATAAGCTTGTAAGTCGCAATTTTGTAACGGTTCGGATCTGCTTTTTCTGGATCAGAATATTCAGGAATTGTGAATGATGACGACGATGAAAATGTATTCATCTGATTGGTTGACGTCATGCTTTGACTGAGCAATTTGTCAGCCTTCTGGTTTCCGCCTAAAAATTGATCTATTTCATCTTTACTCCATGCCATGGATGTATTCCTTAATGATAAATTTTATCGCTGTTTACTAATAGAACAACGTTTGTGACTGGTCAATGCTCATGATATTCACTTTTCGCCATGACCATTCAAAAAGGTCAATTAAAAATCGAAAAAATTTCACTGACCTGTTCATCGACTTCCTGCACCGTGATGCCCCCCGTCTTTTGATACATCGTCGATTTCATGAAACATGAGATTGCTTTCACTCGCTTTTCAACGTTTTCATCCCCCCAGTCCACATCCAGACCTTCGTGATAGCGTCGTATCTCTTTCATGATTTCCGCATTGTCCCAGTCAAGCGTCATTCGCATGATGCACATCATCGCTGCACTGATGTCTCTTGCTGCCAGAATTCCTGCTCGATCCTCCGTGATTTCTGCCGCACGCCTCCAATGGATTAAGGCATCCGGTATCTGAATGGCTTTGTCCCATACGCCATACGTCATGTCCGTAAAAAATCGTTGCAGCGTCAGATAGGGAACATGGCCGTTGTCGAGGGCACCTAGACATCGGCCAAACAGAAATTTGAGTGAGGCCGACGGCAGGTCACATGCACTCGGTGATATTCCAAAAAATACGCCCTCATCTCCCCCATACGCCTCGACAAGTGCCGTCTGGGGCGGCATCAGTTTTAATACCAGTGACGGGTGATTAAACTGATAACATGTGTCAATCCACGTCTTTGAAACGCGCTCGTAAGACTCATCTATGCGACGCGATTTGTTGCTCAGACGATTGCCCCGGGTGAACTGCCAGGCTCTCAACCCCAGCTTGATTCCCTGTTGAATTACATTGGAATCCGACATTAAACGCAGATGTTCGATATCCTCAATATAGGCATAATTCTGAATCTTGATCGGTGTTCTTGACGGATTGGCATGGCGTCGCTGAACATAAGACTGAAAATCGTACATGGCTTGGCTTTGGCTTATATGTTGGTGGCAGGGTGAACTAACCTCTTCATTTATATAATCTATCACATAAAGATAGTAAAGCCGCACGCCTCCAATACACTTTGCGGTGCGTATCGCAGATAGCACCGCACCGCGCGGCGTATCGCAGATAGCCGCCGCCCGCGTTACTACTCACCCAGGGGAATTCACATATCTACTGAATATGGCAGAGTATTTCGCAATTATAAGGCAGAAAATGATGAGAGCCGGGCGGTGTGGCCC
>JAZRVP010000062.1:0-2591 GCA_045599245.1 Myxococcota bacterium | reverse complement strand
CTTTGTAATCCGGCGTGCCGTCCTTATCCGTGTCGATCTTGTCGCATTCCGCATAATCGATTGGATTGTCGTCGTCCTCCGGTTCATCCAGGTTGCATTCAATCCAGTCCGCAATCGTGTCGTTGTCCGTATCGGCGGCAGTCTTCAGTATCGGCTTGACTTCCCTGCACTCGGCATTACCATCATTGGCATCGATGCACTGATAATCGCCCCCCATACTTTTGCAGAACTTCACGACATACTCGTTATTGGTGCAGGTATTGAGGTACTGGCCGTCGCACATTTTCGAGCCTTCGTCGCACTTCTTTTCAACGCAGGTGGCAGTTTTTTCATTTTGTGAACAAAGCAGGCCGCTTACGCTGCAATCGGCCCCGACTTTCCACCAGCCAGCATCACACACGACGAGCTGACTGCCCTCGCATTTGGACTCACCCTCGGCACAATCATGCTGAACACAAGCTGCCGCCTGACCTTCCTCCTGTCTGCAGTCGTGCGTTGCCGCATCACACGCATCCTTCTCGACAAAAATGCCATCCGCAATGCATTCCATCACTTTGTTGTCGACGCACTTGGTCGCACCAAGTTCACACGGTTCGACACAATAGGCCGAATTGCTGCCCTCTTCACAAATCGGAGTCTCAGCCAGTTCCGAACAGTTCGTCTTGAGCTCATATTTGTGATAGTCGTTGCAGTACATAACAGCCCCTTCCTGACAAATTGCTGTTCCAGGCTCACACGCCGACTCAAAGCAGCCGATTTCATTCTGCTCATTGACAAAACACGATTTCGGCGAATCGCCTTCTTCGCAGTTCATGGCTTCGGCAAAATGATTATCATTGCCGCATTCCATCAGCACATTGCCTTCACATTTCAGTTCACCGGTTTCGCACTCAAGAACCACAGGCGGAACATAACCGTTGTTCTGGCACAGGCCCCTCGTCGTCTCATCACAGAAGGTTCCTGTCGGACAAACGGGGCACCCGCTGGTGCCGTCATCTTTGACGCATACGCCTTCGGTCGTTTCATCGCAGTGGCTCCCCTCGGCACATTCCGAACAGGCCGCAATCTTTGATTCGGTCACACAGAAGCCCGTTTCTTCATCGCATTTCATGCCGTCATCACAGACCGGACATACGCGTTTATTCTCGTCATTGACGCACACCCACGACGTCGTTTCATCACAGTGGCTGCCCTCTCTACAGGCCGGACAGACATTCACTTTGGTCGTGACAGAGCACGCCCCGGTTTCCGCATCACACGTGCTGCCTTCGGCACAAACAGGACATACTGCTGCGCCATCCTCAGTCTCGCATTTCTTTGTCTCGGCATTGCAGGCGCTGCCTTCGGCGCATTTCGGACAGACATCTTCATTCTCATCCGTCACACAAACGCCGCGTTCTTCGTCGCAGTGGCTGCCTTCATCACACACCGGGCAGACCCCCGTGACTTCTTCCTTCACGCAAATACCGGTTTCGGGGTCTTCGCATATACTCCCCTCAGGACACGTGCACTGCTTATTAACCTCGACCTTCATGCAGCGGCCTTCCGTCGTCTCATCGCAAACCGCGCCATCAGGACAGGTCACCGGACAACCAAACTGTGCAATTGCCTTGCATTCATACGACGTTGTTTCGTCACAATACTGACCATCGGGGCAGGAATCCGGACATTTGGGTCCGACTTCACCGCAGCTGCCGTCGTCTTCGCAAGCATCCGGACACTCCGGCGAGCAAAGACAATATCCATCCTCATCACAGCCATTCGTGCACAAATCCGGACATGTTTTTTCATCATCCCTGCACGTCACGCCGTCTTCTTTCCAACCATTCTTACACGTGTCAGGGCAGACAGGTGCTTCTTCTTTGCACGTCACGCCGTCTTCTTCACAGCCATTGGCACACGTGTCAGGACAAACCGCGTCTTCTTTGCATGTCACGCCGTCTTCTTTGCAGCCATTCTTACATGTGTCCGGACAGACTGCGTCATCTTTGCACGTCACGCCGTCTTCTTTGCAGCCGTTCGCACACGATTCGGGACAAACAGCGCCATCGGCCTTGCACGTCACGCCGTCTTCTTCACAACCATTTGTGCACGTTTCAGGACATTTTACTTCAGGCTTTTTCGAATCGCCATCATCGCCGCAAGACGTCATCAACGGTGCAGCAAAACAACAAGACATCACAAAAATCAATGTACGTTTTAGCATAAATCCTCCCCAGAAAAGAGAAACTCAAACTTAGGAATAATACCAAATGCATTTTGCGTTTACATTGTTTCCACTCACTTTTTTGTACGAAAATGTATCAATTTCAACATACACAGCCTCAGAGCAAAACATCACTTATGGCAGAAATTGATGAAAGCCGGGAGTGGGGTCCCGGCGAGGAACAAGAGTCAGACAGCCCCAAAGGCTTATACCATCTAAAAATATTAAGGATTCTTAAGAAACCTCTGAATAAAACACAATTTTTAGGCAGAAATTGATGAAAGCCGGGGGGGGGCCGAGAAGGCAGGCGTCCGGTGGACGGCTGGCATCGCAGAGCCCAGTGAGCAAATGAAATGAACGAGTTGGAGAGCCGACAGGCTCGGGA
>JAZRVP010000061.1:0-10941 GCA_045599245.1 Myxococcota bacterium | reverse complement strand
CCCAGCGGGGTTCGGGGCAGAGCCCCGGTGAGTAGTAACATTATTAATTTCTAAGACGCTGTCCCGTGTTGACAAAAAAACGCTTCTGGCGTAAAATATTGGCGCATTTTTTAGACTGGCTTTTTGCCGGTTCCATTTTTTTTCTCATAACCCAAAGGTTTCCAATGTATTCAACTCAGGATTTCCGCAAAAACCTCAAAATCGAAATCGATGGCGAACCTTATGTCATCGTCGAATGCCAGCACGTTAAACCCGGTAAAGGCGTTGCCTTCGTTAAAACCAGGTATAAAAGCCTCATCACGGGCCGCGTCCTCGAAAATAACTTCCGTTCCGGTGACACCGTCGGTAAGCCTGACCTCGAAATCCGCGAAATGGAATACCTCTACAAAGAAGAAGATAAATACGTCTTCATGGATCAGTCCAATTATGAACAGGTTCATATCGAAGAAAACTTCATCTCCGAAGCCGTGCCTTTCCTTAAAGACAATATTGAAGTAGAGGTGCTCTTCCATCGCGGCAAGCCCATCAGCATTGAACTTCCGACCTTCGTCATCCTTCAGGTCACAAAATCTGATCCCGGCGTCAAAGGCGATACCGCTCAGGGCGGCACAAAACCCGCTACCCTCGAAACCGGTGCCACCATCCTCGTTCCCCTCTATCTCGAAGAAGGCGAATACGTCAAAGTTGATACCCGTACAGGTGAATTCGTCGAACGCGCCAAAGTGTAATCCTTTTTGCGTTTAAGCTTTTGCCCTGCAGGGTCATGCCCTTCAGGGCTTTTTTTTTATCTTGCAGCGGCTTTGTTGAAAAAAAACAAATACAAGTTGGGCCTGTTCGTTATACATTCTCGTTTGAATTGTCCGGATTGCTGAATCTGGTTTTCTGTAACCCTATCCCCCTTTCAGGCGTTCTCATGCCCATTGCTCAACCTCAGTATTGGCCACGGATTCTGCGTATGGCGATGCCCATTGTCATTGCCATGCTTACCCAGACCGCCATCAATATTCTCGATACCGTCATGGTCGGCTGGCTTGAGCCCAGTTATGCCGTTGCCGGTCAGGCGGCTCTTGGCTTTTCGACCCCAATGCTCTGGCTCTTTGGCGGTTTTCTCAGTTCCATCAGTATCGGGACACTTGCCATAGTTGCCCGGCGCCAGGGCGAAAAAAACTATCCCCTTGCCGGCGCTGCTCTGACCAATGCCGTCACTGTTGCCGTCATCGCGTCTCTCGTGGTCAGCACCCTGGCCTATATCTTTACGCCGGAAATGTTTCGGCTTTTCATCGATAATGATGCCGTTATTTCCTTCGGTGTTCCTTATGCCAGACTTCGTCTGCTTGGCGTCCTGAGCATGGTGACGACGGCTGCCATCAAGAGCTTTTTTGACGGTACAAACCGCACCTACGTTCACATGGTTGCGGCAATCGTCATGAACATTGCGAACATCGTTCTCAATTACTGCTTCATTTTTGGCCCCGGTCCCTTCCCCGGGCTCAATGTCGCCGGCGCCGGTCTTGCCTCTCTCGTCGCAACCTACATCGGACTCGCTATTATGATCGGCTGGTCGCTCGTGCCCTCCATTCGCAAAAAGTACCAGTCCTATCATCCCAGCACGATTAATGGAAAAACCATCTGGGATATCGTTCGAGTTTCGGTTCCATCCGGCATTGCAAACATCTTTGTCATGACCGGCTTTCTCATTTTCTTCAAAATTGTCGGCATTCTTGATGTCACCGGCATCGAAAAGCTGATTCACTCCCTTCCGGCCTATGCGGGGGATAGTCTTCCTGAATGGACGGCAGCACAAAATGCCATGCTCGATACCGGTTTTGGAACGAACAGCCTCTGGACGGCCGATCTGTCATTTGCCATGATTCAGGCGCATCCACCCATTTACAGCTCGACATCAAACCTCTGTGTTTCGATTATGTCCGTTGTTTTTATGGGAGCCATGGCCTTCGGAACGGCAACGGCATCGCTCGTTTCGCAGTCCCTTGGTGAGAAAAAGCCCGATGTTGCGCAGAATTATGCGTTTGAATCGGCAAAGGTTGCGGGGATTTTGTTTGCCTGCCTCGGTGTTCTCCTTTTGACCATTCCGGAAAAAATTGTGGCCCTCTTTTCAAATGTCGATGAAGTGATCGAGGTGACGGCAGGCATTCTGCGACTTCTTTCACCGGGGGCGATTATCATTGCATGTGCGCTGATTTTTACGCAGTCGCTGTTTGGCGCCGGCTGTACGAAATTTGTCATGTGCGTCGAGGGGAGTCTCCATTTCCTCTGTCTCATTCCGCTTTCGTATCTGCTCGGAATTGTGCTGGATTTGGGCATTTTGGGAATGTGGGGTGCTGTTCTCATCTATGCCACGGCACTTGCCATTATCATGTTTGTCAAGCTAAAGGCCGGTGGCTGGAAAAAGATTCAATTATAGTTCGTGTGTTTTGGATGTCGCCCTATTTGCATACGGGCGACAAACGTCGCTATTCCTTTGGGAATACGCGGCGTTTTTTTATATTGTAGTGTACAAAGAATTTATCTCACCCTGCCTGAGATGTAACCTGAGTCGTTACTACTCATCCGGGGCTCTGCCCCGAACCCCGCCAAAGGACTGAGACCTTTGGAATCCTCAATATTTTTAGATAGTATAAGTCTTTTGAGCTGCCTATCCCTTGTTCCTCGACTGGCTCTCGTCAATTTCTGCCTTATATTTGCGAAATACGCCATATTCAATAGATATATGAATTAACCCTGCCTGAGATGTAACCCTGAGTCGCGGCGTTTTGACATTTTGAGTTGCATAAGACGTGGATTTTTGACTAAACTGACTAAAGTCTCAGGTGGAAAAGCGTCGGGCGTTTTTTCAATGTGAAATGAAGAACTACTTTGTAGATCTTCAAATTTTGAAATGTATGTTTAGAGCAAAAACTGTTTTCTCATAGTTTGGGAGTGAAAATATGAAAAAGATATTTGTACTGTCAATTCTATTATCACTGGTGACGTCGTGTACATTGGAAGAGGTTGTAAATCGATGCGGTAATGGTGTTCTCGATTTGGGAGAGCAGTGTGATGGCAGATTGATCGATGGCGATGTCTGGAAAGCGAGTGGTTATACATTTGATTATGATTCAACATATTGTTCACAGTTCTGTCAAATCTTGAAAAAGACGGAAAAAAAGTGTGGTAATGGCGTTTTGGATGAGGGTGAGCAATGTGACGGCGATGTGATGGATGAAAAGGCATGGAATGAAAGTGGTTATTCTATGAATTATGACGCGAGTTTTTGTTCTCAGATGTGTACATTTGTACAAATGAATATCAATGAATGCGGCAATGGCATTCTGGATGATGGTGAGCAATGTGACGGCGATGTGATGGATGAAAAGGCATGGAATGAAAGCGGTTATTCTATAAATTATGATGCAACTTATTGTTCCCAGAAATGTACATTTGTACAAATTAATGTCAAAGAATGTGGCAATGGCATTCTGGATGAGGGGGAGCAATGTGATGGAGACGTGGTTATTGAGAATATTTGCGGCGAAGGGAATAAACAGATCGAATATAAATCGGAGATGTGTTCACAGTCGTGTCAGGTGTCGAATGTCGAAAACCTCTGTTCAGAGCTGAATGCTGTGCCTTGTGGCAATGGCGTTTTGGATGAAGGGGAGCAGTGCGACGGCAAGGCGTTTGATGAAACATTCTGTGGTTCAGGCAAACTTTTGGCTTATGAACCGGCCATGTGTTCTGAGGATTGCCAAATCACGCAAGGGGAAGATAAATGTTATGAACCTGAGAAAGAACCCGGATGTGGCAACGAAATCATCGAACCCGATGAGGAATGTGACGGCGCGTCTTATGACGAAAACGTTTGTGGGCCGGGGGCTTTTGAACTGACATATACTCCGGACGTCTGTTCCCAAAAGTGTAAAATCGTGAATTTGAAAGACCTGTGTATTATTCCGGACGATAAAGAATATCTCAAAGGCGGTATTGCCAGTTGCCATACAAAGATTGAAGAAAAGGATGGCTTGATTATTGGAAGCGTTGACCTTGTATCGACAAAGTTTGCAGGCGATGATCCGTTTGAATTAGGTATGTTATGCGAGAAAAATGAGATTTCGATAGTGACGCAAATAACGATACTGCAATTTACGACGGAGCCAAAAAAATTTGCTGCAACAGACAAGGATGGACATGCAGAATTTCAGCTGAAACGATCAGATTTTATGGAGCCCGGTCATTATTATTGTGTTGCGTATGTACGCGGACACGGGATGACTGTGATCGATGTTGAGGGCAATCCAACGATATCTCACAATGCCTATTTTTGTGGCAGCAATGGGGGGCAGGGGGAGCCGTTAAATGCGGCTTCAACAGTTCAGAAGTACAATTTGGGGTCTGTTCCGTTAGAATACGTAAACATTCAATACGAATTTGATGTCCCTGAAGCAGAGTAACTTGCCGCCGGAGGCATGGCCGTTTGCGCCATGCCAATGACAAAATTTTTAGCCAGAATAATATCATTTTAATATGTTATATAATAATATATTTAAATGATATTATAAAAGAGATAATAGCAGTGGCATCCAGCCGCAGTTTTGAGCATTACACCGGAGGTATGGCGCTTTGCGCCATACCCCCGGTTATGCAAAACATCGACTTCCAGTCGATTGAAAATATTTATATTATCTATGGATAGAACAATAATATTGTTTGTAAATATAATATTAATTTTTCATTTCATGCCAATCGTGACAAACCCACCACTTTTTATCTGTGGGAAGTGTTGTATCACATCTATAAATTAGATTTTCGTTTGAGCCAATACTTGATATACAATCTCTTTCATCAAGATAATATTTTTTATAACCAGAACAACATTTTTCGTCAGGCTTGATTTCTCCCGCTTTATTAATACAACATAATCCATTTTCACAATTTCTTCCGTTGCCACAGACTTTTCCACATGTGCCGCAATGGTTTCGATCATGGTATTTATCCGCAATTTCACATCCATTCGAGATATTTTTGTCGCAATTCAAACTCGTTGCATTACAGTCAACATTACATTGTCCATTGACGCAACTGGCGGCTGAAATATTGACGGCGTCTTTTGTACATGAATTGCCGCAGATTCCGCAATTTTCTTTGTCATCCGGGAGGTGAACTTCACATCCGTTTGTCCAGTCGCCGTCGCAGTTGTCCCAACCTGCGGCACACGTGTTACAGGATGTCATGTGCAATAAACTAAAATCTAAACAATCATCGCCGCATCGTTTTTGACTGTTGCTCGTGCATTCACATGTGAAATCTCCGTTTTCGTTTACACATTTGGTATTGGCACCGCAGACTTTATTCGTGTCACATGAAGAACCGCAGTGATAAATCGTTTCAGTAGCCGTCGTATCGACGCCTTTTTCATCAAAAATGGTTTTGCATTGCTCATAATCAAAGGGGTTGGTATCTGTTGAATAGTCGAAACAATAGTTGCTGTCGCACGCGGTGCAATCGTCATTGACGTGATACTCGGATTTGTCGATGCATTTTCCGTTGCAAAAGACCTGGGTATCGGGACAGGAAACGGCACATACCCCATTGACACAGGCTTTGTTTTCTTTTGTGCAATCCTTACCGTTTTTACCATTGGAATCTGCCCCGCAATGGGTGGCGTCATTCATCGGATCGAGGCATTTCGTCGAGTCGGGGAGTAAATACGTTCCCGGTTTGCATTGGCACGAATAGCCATATTCGGCCTTGCTGTCCTTCTGACAGGATTTGTCGATTGAACAGGCTACGTAATCATCACCGTTTTTGATGAAACCGCAATATTCATCCTGGGACGGATGAATGCATTCACCATTATATGCGATATAGCCTTCATTCGTTTTGCACTTGCATTGTCCGTGATAACATTCTTCGGTTGATTTGCATGCAACCCCTTTAAAATTCGGGGATTCACTTGATTCATTGGAGCATCCGCCTTTTGCACCGCAGTATTTCGTGCTGTTCCAGGAGTCGACGCATTCACCATTGCAGTTCGTAAAGTCTGTGCGACAGTAGCATTGACCGGAAAAACACTGCTGTGATGGCGAACATTTGCCGTCTTCGAGGTGAGCGCAGTCGGTTGCGCCGCAATAGGCATCGGAATAGGTATCAACACAGTAGAGTTCGCCGGAGTCTTTATTTGTACAGGTCAAGGCGCCCATGGCTGTGCATCGGCATTCATATTCTTTTTTATCCGAATCCGTTTGATTGGGTTTGGGCTGGCACGAAAGGCCGGCGGCACACTGCATCCCCTTGGTATTTTGCTCATTTGCACCGCAGGTATCATTCGAGGAGGGATCGACGCAGGTCTTGAACTCATCGTTCAAAATAATTCCACTTGGGCAAACGCATCGATATTCGTTTTCGCCCTCGGGCTTTATGCATTTTTTATTGCCGATTGTGCAGTCTTCACCTTTTGGATTGGCATTGGAGGCATTGCAGGTTGTTTCTGCCATTGGATGAACACAGGTTCGGGCAGCATCGTTTAATTGAATGCCGTCTTTGCACGTACATTTATATTGCTTACCATCTGCCGACTGCTCGCAATCATTGCCGGCAATACAAGGTTGAACGGTTCTGTTGTCACATGAGATGCCGCATGTTTCATTTTTTCTTGGATCGAGACAAACTTTGTCGTCGCAAAGTTCTTTGGGGTTATCACAGTTGATGACGTGACAGACTCCTTCCAGGCAATAGACGCCGATGGCTGTATCATCATTATTTGTACTGCATTTGTTGTTGCAAGATCCGCAGTTATTTGGATCGGAAAGCAAATCCACGCAAACGGCTTCGCCACTTGGTTTTGAACATTTGGCGAGGTTTTCTGTACAAGTGCTGCAGATGTTGATTGGCAGAGTGCCTGTATTTTCCTCCGATGAAGTGTCATCATTCTCTGAATCAATTGTATCCACGCCGTCGATCACAGTTTTGGGGACCAGGTATTTTGCCGAAACGCAGTGAGGAGATGACATTGGGCAAAGTTCATTGTCTTTTGCCTGTTTGAAGAACTGAATATCATCTGGCCGGCAGCCATTATCTGTTTGGGTGCCGTCGTATGTGACGATGTCGTTGTAATTACCGCAAATATAGGAATCATCTTCGGACAGATATCGAATGAAGCGGCCGTTGCCGAGATCGAGGATGTCGAAACTATCAACCCATGTGCTGTTGAGGAGAGTGCAGGCAGCTGCATCTGTGACAATGCATCTGGCTTCAACCATAATGCCGCCATGTTCGACGCACAGCTTTGGATCATGGGTAAATTCTTCGGCGAGTTTTTTGCCTTTTTCTGTGCAGGTAGCAGGGCGCCAGGTCAGCTTGAGGTCTTCACACGCTTTTTGATTGTCAGGAATTTTTGCATCCTCATTTAATATGCATATTCCCTTGCAAGGATGAAATTCACCATCTCTGGCATACGTCTCATATAAAGGCTTTTCCCAGGAACAGGCCGAAACTGATGAGAGGAGGACGAAGCTGAAGAAGACGAGTGGCTTTATGTTTCGCATGATGATTTGGCGGATAGAATACTTGAAGAAGTCAAATAAGCATTGAAAAACAACTCATTAGAGCGTTTCAGTTAATACATGATAACATCATCTTTCAATGGGGGATAGTTGTTAGTTGTTAGTTGATAGTTGATAGTGGTTAGAGGTTGGCGGTGTGATTTTGTATTTTATGCTATAGTGTGCTTTGGGTGATTGTTTCCTTGTATGGGGCACGGGCTATGGCACAAATCATTATTAAGGATTTGAAATTTTATGGTTTTCACGGGGTGTATCCCGAGGAGCAGGTTGTTGGAACGACGTTTCGAGCTGATGTGACGCTCGATATCGATGATGATTTGCCGGGATTTGAGACGGATCGGATTGAGGACACGGTGAATTATGAAGGCGTCATCGAAAGGATTATAGGCATTGGGACGCGTCAGAAGTACCATCTCATCGAGCGGCTGGCCGAGGTAATTGGTGAGGAGCTTCTTGAGGTTGAACATGTATGCGCCGTGGATGTCGTGATCTATAAGTCGGTGAGTCGGCTGACGCCGGAACCGCAATGGATTGGAGTGAGACGGCGCATCCGTAAGACGTCGCAGGGCGTATTGGCCGAAGGCCGATAGCACTGCGCCGGGGCCGGGCGTATTGCCTGGCAATAGCCGGCCTGCTTCGTATTTTCTGCAATGAGAACGTGCCTTTGGAACATTGGCTTGGGCTGTAAACGACCAAAAGTTGGGATTTGAGAACATATTTTTTGTGAAAAAAGTAACCGACGCCGCAGGCGCTTGAAAAAGGGTTGGTATCATGAAGAAGAAACTCGCAATTTTGGCGGCGTTTTCGCTGATTTTGACGGCTTGCAGTGATGATTCGAATGGTTCGTCTCCAAAGGTTGAGAAGCCGTCGGTTTGTGGTGACACGGTGGTAGGCTCTGATGAAGCGTGTGATGATGGCAATACGGAGTCCGAAGATGGCTGTAGTTCGGACTGCAAAACGGTTGAAGACGGCTGGAACTGCCCTAAATCCGGTGGCAAATGCACGAAAAAGTCGTCAGAAGGAACATCGGTTTGCGGCGACTCTGAGGTGAGTGCCGATGAAGCGTGTGATGATGGCAATACGGAGTCCGAAGATGGCTGTAGTTCGGACTGCAAAACGGTTGAAGACGGCTGGAACTGCCCTAAATCCGGCGGCAAATGCACGAAGTCCGGCGTTTCCGGTGATTTGTGCGGAAACGGAGTCATTGACGGCGATGAGAAGTGTGATGATAAAAATGCGGTCGATGGCGATGGTTGTAGTTCGGACTGCATGACGATTGAAGAGAATTATCGCTGTGACGAGCCGGGGAAGCCCTGCGTCCTGAGCACTTGCGGCAACGGCGAGTTGGATTCCGGTGAAGAGTGCGACGAGGGAGAAGACAACGTGGATTACGATTTGTCCCCCGGGGCGTGTTCGACGAACTGTCATCCTGCGCATTATTGTGGGGATGGCCTTTGGGATGAGGTTGACCGAGAAAATGGAGAAGAATGTGATGCGGGCAGGGATACGTCCGGTGAATACGGCGGCTGTACGTTGGATTGTTTGAGGAGCCTGTACTGTGGAGATGGCGTGATTCAGCCGGAACATGAGCAGTGCGATGACGGAAATGAGGCGGATGGCGACGGCTGTTCGGCGTCATGCGGGCTTGAAGCCGGTTTTGCGTGTCAGACGGTTTCCAGCAAGAGCGAGTGCAGGTCACTGTTATGCGGCAATGGCAAACTGGATGAAGGCGAGCAGTGCGATGATGGCGCCGAAAACAACGTCGGAGGTTATGGCAAGTGCAACAGTGAATGTCATTTTGACACGTACTGTGGCGACGGCATTGTGCAGGAAGGTTTTGAACAGTGTGACGATGGCGCAGGCAACGGCAGTTCATCCTGTTCCAAATCGTGTGAAATACCGGTTGCGTAGCGCGCCTGTTTCTGCGCCTGGAGGGCGCAGAAATACGGCCGCCAGAAAGGCGCGGCCCCCGCAGGGACCGCGCCTTTCGTTTATTTGGGGCGCATCTATTGGCAAAATCGCCAATACGATGCGCGAATTTGGGGCGGGCTATCGTCGTACCAAAGCCGATACGCCCGCCCCTGTGATATGGTCATTCATCGCAGCAAATCTTAATCTGCTGAGGTTTGGCAATGGCCGGTTTGGCAAGTCTGAGTGAAAGAACACCGAGTTTGTAATCGGCGCGGCAAAGGGCTGCATCCAGACCTTTCATGACGCGGAACTGTCGATAATAATGTCGAGGTGCAAGACCTTCAATCTCGGCTTTGGCCTCAACGGTTAGGACATCTTTGTCGAGTTTGACATCGATATCTTTGGGATTGAGTCCCGGCATATCGACTAAAAGAATATAGTCATTGTTTGTTTCTTCGATATCAACATCGGGCTGAATTTGCTGGAATTTGATTTTTACACTTTCCTGAGCATTTTCTTTATTTTCGATATTGACGGTTTCCTGTGTTTCCTGAGTGTTTTCTAACATGATGAATTCTCCTTATTTGTTACATTAATATTGTGTATTATTCAGAGGTTCTTTAACCGTTGATGGCGATTTGTTTTGGCTGACTTTCGGGGGCTTTGGGAAGGGCAACGCGAAGAATGCCATTTTTGAATGAAGCCGTTGTCTTTTCGGCATCAATGCGTGAAGGAAGAACAATGCTTCTTCTGACGTCATAATTGCCGCGTTCTGTGAGATATATTATATTGTCTTTTGAACGTGTAATATTGCGTTTTGCACTGAGCGTCAATGTGTCATTATGAACGGTCAGGTTCATATCTTTTTCGTCAACACCTGGTAATTCGGCAACAAATTCAAGTGAAGCTCCTTTATCTATCAGATTCATGCGGTTCAAACCGATGAATGCATTGGTGTTATCGATATGTTTTATCATGCGATCATTTAACATATCGGCAAAAGAGTTATTAAAAAGACGATCAATATCACTCCAAAGTGTAAACATGGCAACCTCCTTATAAAGCAGGAAAAAGAGTATAAAATGATGAGTTGTCGGACAACGGAGTAAAGTTGTAAGGTGCTTATTTAAGAAGCATTCCGTCGTTCAACGAGAGATATAGAATTAACACGATGTTCGAAAAGACAAGTCAGGAATGTTTATTTTTTTAGGAAGGTCTGAACAAAACGATATTTTAAGGCAGTAATAGTTGAGAGCCGGGGGAGGGCCCGGCGAGGTACAAGCGTTAGGCAGCCCCAAAAACTTATATCACCTAAAATATTGAGGATTCCAAAGGGCTCAGCCCTTTGGTGGGGGGCCGAGGATTTTCGCCATCCTGTGAATGGCGAAAACCACAGAGCCCAGTGAGCAAATGAAATGAACGGCCAGTCGAGGCGTTGTGCACAACGCCTCGATCAACAGGCTCGGGA
>JAZRVP010000060.1:0-3317 GCA_045599245.1 Myxococcota bacterium | reverse complement strand
GGTGGATTAGAAAAGTGATTAGTGGTTAGTGGTTAGTGATTGTATGAGAAAAGAGCCGTGCCGCGTCACGGCTGTACAGTTGGTGGATTAGAAAAGTGATTAGTGGTTAGTGATTAGTGGTTAGTGGTTAGTATTCGGTGTTTGGAATGAGGAAGCGGGGAGAAGAGGAATAAAACGCCTACATGTGTACAGTTGTAAGTATATGAAATTGAAGGAAAAAAGACTTGCCATGATGAGTATAGGCAAGTATTTAACGGGAACACTTTCTACTCATGGTGAGTAGTTTTCACAGGAGAAAGAAATGGCAGAAATTTTTGACACATTGTTGCTGCTTGCACTTCCTGCATCCGGGAAATCGGAAGTTCGTAATTTTTTGACGAACAAAGATCCAGAATTGTTCCACATGGGTGAAACGATTCAGTTGGACGATTATCCGTATGTACACATTCAGCTAGTCATTGATGAAGAGCTGAAGGCAATGGGCGAACCTCGCATTTATCATAGCGAAGATGATGCAGGTGGACGCAATGGCCCATTCCTTGATGCGTATGACTGGCCAGCCCTGATCGAGCTTTTGAATGAGGACTATCATGAGATTCTGGTGGGCAAAGCGGAGAATCCGAAGTATGCAGCGATACGTTTGTTTGAGCGTCTTGATGCGGCGGAAGTTCGCTGTGGTGGTGTAGCGAAGATAGCGTCATTGAGTCCTTCTGTGAGAGCGAAACTTGAAGAGAAAATCGAAGCGGAAGCTAGAGAGCTTTTTGATGACAAGATCAAGAACGTACTGAAATCACGAGACGGGAAGACGATTGTTATTGAGTTTTCACGTGGTGGTCCAGCTGGAGTTCGACCTCTTCCTGAGCATTATGGATATGTTGCGAGTTTGCCGGCTCTTTCGGATGAACTTCTCAACAGAGCAGCCATTCTTTACATTTGGGTTACGCCGGAAGAATCTCGCCGTAAAAATCGGGATCGTGCGAGACCAGGCGAAGACAAATCGATTCTTTTCCACGGCACGCCGGAATCGGTTATGCTTCAGGACTACGGTTCGGATGACATGGTTGAATTGATTGAACAGAGTGATGTAGCGAATACGCTTCGCATTGATGCACATGGCAAAGTTTATCATGTTCCTGTTGCCTGCTTTGACAACCGCAAAGACCTTACGACGTTTGCGCGTAAAGATCCTTCGGAATGGAAGAAAGAAGAAATTGATGCCCTTGACAATGGCATTCGCGACGTTGCGTTGAAACTTTGGGATGTTTACAAAGCAGCCCACTAAGCGCGAATTTTAAAAGAAAGCCTCCGAAAAAAACGGGGGCTTTTTTTTTGAATGAGAGAAGAGAGTGAAGAAAAGAGACTGAAAAGGGAATAGAGTGTGAGTTGAGTAGGAATATGGAAAAAGAGAGAAGAAGATAAGGGAAATAATAGAAGTAAAAAAGTTTAATTGTATGTGAGAATATGATAAAAAGGTAGAACGCGTGGCGTTGAACACACGGTGTGGAATCTGTAATTGGAGGAAAAATGCGGAAGTTTTCAATCATTTTGGCACTTTTTGCGATGATGTTGTTGCCGTTTACGGCGATGGCACAAGATTCAAAGAAGTCTGGCAATAAGGGCAAGAAAGTGTCGAGTGAGAAGGCTGCGCCGAAAGAAGAGGCGAAACCGGCTCAGGCAGACAATACATTTTCAGTCGAGCAGATTCTATTAAACAACCATGCCTACGATGCGACAGCTGCCAGGGATTTTGAAAAAGCCGAGCTTTTGTTCAAGGCACTTCTGGCACTGGGTGAATTTAATATTGTCTGGGTTAATCTGGGACGTACGTATATCAGTGAAGGCAAATGTATTGAGGCACGTGATGCATTAAATCATGCTGCGACGGCGCCGAAATTGGCGGATTTGCCGGTAGATGTTGTGAATGAAAAGGCCAAGGAATACATGGACATTTTGGATCAGATGTGTTCATCAAAAGTCGTGATGAACTGTAATCCGTCCGATATGAGCATTTCCATCGATGGCGGTCGCGAAATGAAATGTAAATCGTCACCGATTTCACTTGTTCCCGGTCAGCATTCATTCTTTGGACGAACGGATTACGGTTTTAATACGGCCGGCGTGACCTCAGTTGAGGGACAGACAACGACGGTTGATATCGAAGTTATTAACTTTGAACAGGTCGTTATTGATGCAGGCGTTTCGGTCGAAAGTCTCCAGAAAAGATCGAAGCTGTTTAAGGGGATCGGCTACTCGTTTATCGGTGTAGGTGCCGGTCTTTTGGGTGGCGGTATTGGGCTGGCTGTTTACTATTATAATGACTATAAGGAGGCTTATAATAAGAATCAGCAGGAACAGGATTTGCTGGATTCCGATCGCCTTCGTGAAATCAAAAAGAAAAATGAAAAGTATATGGCCGGTGGCTATGCAATGAGCGCAATCGGCGGCGCAATGCTCGTTGCAGGCATTTCGTTGGTCGTTGTTGATGCCGTCAAGATTCAGCCTCAGATTGAAAAACTTGATTCGCACAAAACGTCATATTTCGATATTTCGCCGGTGTTTTCTCCCGAATTTAATGGTTTGACACTTTCCGGAACGTTTTAGTTTAGAATGTAGTGATAAGTATTAGCCGCAGATTGGGTCTTGAGCCGACTGCGGCTTTTTTAGTTTGAGAGTACATTGAAGTGTCAATTAAGTTGTCGATTACGCATCAAAAATGGATTGAAATCGATTGAATGTGTTAATGAATTGATTGGTTGTTATTGCTCAGTCGTGGAGCTGCCCTGCCCCCTAAAAGCCTATTAGCAACAAAAAATTGCGGCTTCTTAATGGCTCAGCCCTAAAGCGGGTTGCTTAATCATTGATTTCTCGTCGAGCCCCCCACCCGGTTCTCTTCAATTTCTGCCATACAACTGAGCAATAATCAGTCTTTATCCAATCTGCTCAAATTTCAGTAGATTCGTGAGTTACTCCTG
This sequence comes from Myxococcota bacterium, assembly GCA_045599245.1. Taxonomy (GTDB): domain Bacteria; phylum Myxococcota_A; class Bradymonadia; order UBA4248; family UBA4248; genus UBA4248. Next base: position 345 of record JAZRVP010000060.1, on the reverse strand, counting down.
GGTGAGATGTAGAGATTGTTTGGTTACTACTCACCGGGGCTCTGCCCCAAACCTCGCTGGGGCTTTGCCCCTGTCCTCAGTTCGCAATATAAAATGCACTACGTTTCCCGAGCCTGTCGGCTCTCCAACTCGTTCATTTCATTTGTTTACTGGGCTCTGCGATGCCAGCCGTCCACCGGACGCCTGCCTTCTCGGCCCCCCGGCTCTCATCAACTTCTGCCTGAAAATTGCGAAATACGCCATATTCAGTAGATATATGAATTAACCCTGGCTGAGATGTAACAGGCGGCAGGTACTGTTCAGGCGGGGCTCTGCCCCGAACTCCATAATAGATTTGCGCGGCCG
>JAZRVP010000059.1:0-3640 GCA_045599245.1 Myxococcota bacterium | reverse complement strand
CAAAGCCTTCACTTCTTCTTTAGTGAATCCTACAAATTCAGTTAATTGTCTGGAATTCACCATTGTATATTCACGAAACACATTGAGTTTTGACTGAATTTTATCGCGCACAATCGGCAAAATACCCGTCAGATAAACAAGCGCAAAGGCGGGAGCCAGGTTCGCATTTTTAAACATCGCATTGAGAAATGCCAGATACGATTTAAAGATTGGCGCATTCACTTTTTCACGCACCAAAACATCGTATTCATCGAGAATCAAAACGAATTGTTCACCGGTTTTAGCAAATACTCGACAAATACATTTATCCAGACTATCCGTATCTTTGCTTCCGCAATTTGGGAATTGATCCTGAAGTTCTTCACGCACATTTGCGGTGAACAGCGGCACGATATCTTCATTTTGCGTCGAACCGGAATAACAGGCATTAACATCGACATAAATGACATTAAACTGATTGAGATATGTCTCCAAATCGGGAGACTGAGCAATCTTGAGCTTATCAAAAATGGGACGCGAGTTGGCAAGTTTGCTGTAATAGGCAGCAATCATACTGCCGGCCATCGATTTGCCAAAACGACGGGCACGGGATACGCACACAAAGCGTTCTTCTGTATTCAATAATTTTGAGCTCGTGAATCAGCATCGATTTATCGACATAAATTCGCGAACGAACTGCCATTCTTAACAAAGCTTCACTTGGATTAACAAACAGTCCCATTTTATACCTCCATCCGGCAACCAGCACAGGTTCAGGCGCGGTGAAGTTTATCATAAACCACGGCCAATGGCGAGGAGCTGTGTAAGGCCGCAGACCTCAGCATTCAGTCCAGAGCACCACGCCCGGCACGCCACTAAAATGCGTACCAAACAAATTTTTATGACGCGTATGCCGAAGGCATAGCGGCATGACGCGGGCGTATAGGCCGCAAGGCCGATAGCACGCGTCCCTCTAAAAAAACGCCTTTCATGATCTGCTTGTCAAATGCGGCGCGTATCGATAAAAAGCCGCCTGCCAAATGCGAGTCTCACAATAAGGAGATTATTCATGTCAAAACGCCACAGGCTTCAGAGTTATATACAGCAGCAATTTGAAATCGAATTTGACGACATCAGTTCAAGGGGATGGGGACGGGGCAGATTTTTTGATGAAAAGGGCCGCGAAATCGAGGTGGAAACGCGCGGAACGCTTCCCGGTGATAGGGCGCTTGTCGAAGGACGCCGCATCGAGGACTCCCGTCTGCAATGCGCTCTCATCGAGACGCGGCACCAAATGTATGACAGAAAGCCGATCGACTGCCCACATGCCTGCGTGCGATGCGACAAAGACACGGGGTGCGGAGGATGCACGCTTCGCGAGGTTTCATACGAGACACAGTGCCGCATCAAACAGGGCATTCTCGAACGGCTTTTGGCCAAAGAAGGCATCACGACGCCGGTTTCCCCCATTCTTCCCTGCCTGACGCAGAACTATTACCGCAACAAAATGGAACTCTCATTTGGGCCGGACGGCGGCGATGAACCGGGCATCGGGCTTCATCCGTCCGGATTCAAGCACGAAGTCATTCAGATGCGCGTGTGCGACATGATTTCACCCATTATGCCGGAACTTGCACAAAAGACGCGCGACTGGATGATTTCGCTGGGCGTTCCGTACTATGTTTTTCACAACAACGAGGGTTTTTTGCGGCTTCTGACGCTTCGCGAAGGAAAGCGCACGGGGGCGACAATGGTCATTCTCACGACCTCGGGCGAAGAGACGGTTGCACTTCGAGACGGTGCAAGGCCAGCCCGGGAAGTCGTCGAGGATTTTGCCCGGAATGTCCTCAAAACACTGACGAAGCCCGTCGACACGTTTTACTGGACAGCCGTCACCACGCAGAAAGGCCACCAGACGCAGCAGGCTGACGTTCTGATGTTCGGACCGGCCGTTCTGCACGAAAAGATGCTCATGCCGGACGAGGCTCATGCCCTGAAATATGAAGTGCTTCCGAGAGCATTCTTTCAGCCCAATACGCTTCAGGCCGAACGGCTCTATCAGGTCGTACTGAACCAGGCAGCGCCCTATATGACCCCGGACATGTCGATGCTCGACCTGTACTGCGGGACGGGAACGATTGCTCTGAGTTTTGCGAGATACGGCCACAAAGCCATTGCAGTCGACATTGAGAAGCAGGCGATTGAAAACGCGAGAGAGAACGCGCGCATGAACGGTCTCGAAGACAGCATTGAGTTTTATGCGGGCGACACGGCTGAGATTTTGAAAGGGCTTCTCGATGCACATGCAAACTTTTCGGACTATCTGCTCGTCGTCGATCCGCCCCGGCGAGGACTTTTGCCGACGGCCTATCGACAGATCATGAGGATAGGGCTCAAGACGATAATTTATGTGTCGTGCAATCCGGAATCCCTGGCAGAGGATTTGAAAAAGTTTGAAGAGGACGGCTACGAAGTGGTTTCGATACAGCCGGTAGATATGCTTCCGCAGACGGCCCATCTGGAAACCGTCGCGACCCTCAGACGGCGTGCATGACCTTTTTCTCCTTTTAGATACATTTTTTACAGAAAGAGTGTTAGAATGAGGTTTTGCTTTTTTGTCACCGCAAGTATATGGCAAATGACAAGATATCAGAGCAAACAGCAGGGAAAAGATGGGAAATAAGTTTATACCAACACTTCAGGCCGGCAACGGGTACACATATCTTCGTCTCAAGGGAATACTTGACGAAGACAATATGCTCACGAGCCTGCTGTCGCAGATTCAGGGCCGATTGTTACTGATCGACATGGCGGAACTCGAACGCATCAATTCATGTGGTGTCCGCGACTGGGTCAACTGGCTCAACCAAATTCAGGCCCTTGGAACCGTCGTCATTTTGCTCAGATGCTCACCCTGTGTTGTGGCACAGGCAAACATGGTCACAAATTTTGCGGCCGAAGCCTTCATTCACAGTTTCTACGCACCTTATGTTCATCCGGATACAGGTGAAGAGCAGAGCGTTCTGTTATTTACGGAAGAAATTCGTCAAAACCAGCCGCTTCATGCGCCAAAGATCTATAATGAAGAGGGCGAAGAACTCGAATTCGATGAATTTGAGGAATCGTATTTTGCATTTTTGAGCGATCCGAGAATGCTTCGATATGAAGTTGCGCCGGATATTCAGGCAGTCATTGAGTATTTTCTGCCGGAAGCGGCGACGCGTCAGCCCGTGATTTTGCAGCGCCAGCAGCCGGGTGTATCCAAACCAGTGGTTGCCCCGATTGCCAGTCAGCCGATGAAATCCATGCCGCAGGCATCCGGTATTCGCAGCGGATACAATGCGCCAATCGGCGGCAACTATAATTCGCAGTCCAATCTTCCGGGCGTCAATGTTCCGCGCCAGAGTTATGGTGGAATACCATCCCAGGCGGCTGCACAGCGGCCTACAGCCATGCCGCAGCCAGCCAGACCGATGATGCGTCACGAACAGCCGCCACTTCCATCCGGCTCAAACTATCAGAAAGTTCCGAACAATTCAGTGCCGGAGCCACAGCCCACGATGCCGGAACCCAAGCCGGCGCCACAGCCCGTTTCTGCGCTGGCAGCCCAATCCATGTCGAGAAAGCCGTCAGTCGATCCGATGCCCAATCAGCCTAATCC
>JAZRVP010000058.1:0-8777 GCA_045599245.1 Myxococcota bacterium | reverse complement strand
GGGCAATAACGGCGTTCAACGCCGGGCAAGCCGTATGCCCCACTCGGCGCATAGGCGCGCCAATCCAAGCGTGCCGTATGCGCCATCGGCGCATAGGCACGTTCCAATTATATAATTAATATATATAATTCTAACCTCTTTTTTCAATCACAATAATGGCATTTGAGGCTGGATACCTGACTTCGTTTCCATTTTCGTCCATCAGCTTCAATTTATCTTTCAGGGCATCGACATAACCTGGCTGCAGGTAGCTCGCTTCTTCAGGCAAAACCGGGACGATATGGGCCGTCGGGCCTAGCCACATTTCGAGATGATGACAATAATCGGAATAGGTCATGATGCCGTATTGTTCGCGCACTTCGTATGGGAAGCTTTCTGCCCCCCAGGTATAGGTGTACATGAATTCCATGGCATCCGCGCTGTCCAGCAAAATGGTTTCCTTGTCGACATAATTGGGGACAATCGTTCGGCCTTTAAACTCCCGGCAATAGGCTTCAAAAAATGGGATTCCGTCTTCGCTTTTGAAACGAAGCAGGCGCGGTTCATGTTCGGGCATAATGCCGTCGCGAATCAGAATGCGTCCGCCGGGTTTCAGAGTTCGGAATGCCGCCTGAAGCATGTCGCGAACCGATTCAAGATGGAATCTTGAACCGTCGGGCTGTTCGATGTAACTGTATATTTCATGCAAAATACTGCAGAAAATAACACCATCCAGCGAATTTTCAGCAAACAATTCGGGGAGTTCAAAGGCGTTTCCCTCGAGAACCTGCCATTTAGCATGCTGTTTGGCTTTCTTTTGTTCGAGGGCAAGGATGACCTGATGGCTCAAATCCAGGCCAATGATTTCTGCGTCGGCAAATCGCTGTTCGAGCAGATCGAGAACGACACCGCCGCCCGGGCCGACTTCCACGATTTTTCCCGTGTGAAGATATCGGAGCATGCGTTCTTTGTCTGTTTTGGCGGCATTCATTGTCTTTAAATATTGTTCTTCATTCGCGAGTCGATCGAAATCATCTTTTCTCAAATGGTACAGGTCGCACAGGAGTTTGAGGGCACTGTGATAGGCGACACTCGATTTTTTTTCATAGATAGAAAGAAGCGTGATGAGTGCGTCGGCTTCTTCCGAAGGTTTGATTTCAAGGCTGATGGAGTGGTGTGTGCCTTTCATTCCGTTCAGGGCAAGCATGAAATCGGATTTGAACAGTTTGGAGGTTCCCGACATGATTGATTCAGGCGTTTCATCGTCGAGAATGGCCTCGAGAAGACGTCTGCGGTAGTTGGAACGGCTTTGGGCGGCTTCGATGGAGGTCGATTTGATGTGTGGAGAGAGCAGGCCGGCAATGGGGGAGAGGTCGATATGGAACAGCCTTCCGGGGGCGTAGTCTTTTGAAGACATCCATTCGCGGATGCCGACGGCAATGAGTTTTAATTGGGAATGAATTGAAAGCGATCCCGTCGCTGCTTCGCAGTACCAGAGCTGGCACACATCCAAATGGTTGCAAAACCAGTCAAAAAAGCTGTCATTGAGTGATTCTACGGCATTTTGGATGGCATCGCGTGTTTCGCCGAGGTGTTGACGGCCGGCCCGCAGATGGGAAAGTCTTTCGACGATGGATTCTCGTTTGTCGGATCTGTCCGGGGCGGCTGATTTGGTATTTTCGTCGAAAAGGCAGTAAGTGAGTAGCTTATCGGCGCAATTTTCAAAGCGATCGAAGCATTCATTGGTCATCAGTCCTTCGCGGACGCCGGCTGTATCAATGACATTCATTAAAAAATATACATATATGAGGGATTTGATGGTATTTTCGCGGTCACTTTCACATTTTACTGTTTGGACAAGTTCTCTCAAAGGGGCAAAACAATGCCAGGTAATTTCGCCTCGAACATACTGGCCAATATATCCATGTAAAGATATAAAACCGATGATCATTGCCTTTGAAAAGGTGTCCAAACCATCTAAACGATCGAGGATATCGATATTTTCAATGATTTTAGCCGATGCTTCATTGTGAACATTATAGTCAAGACCGGGAAAATTCCAGCTTGAACGCATGCCCATTCCTTTTGAAATATCTGAAAAGAGCAGAGCGGTGTGAAGAATTTCTGTCATTCCTTTTGTTTGAGAAATCTTCTGATATATATCACTCAGACGTTCAAAATGTTTTAAATCAAGTGAAGCATCACTTTGAAATAGTGCAATATCGTTTTTTTCAACGCCGGCCAGTTTGCAGCAAATGACGCGTTTTAAATGACCCCAAACGGGATTGGTGCCGTCATTGGGATGTTCAATGCACAGAATGCTTTCCTGTTCGGATGATATGTTGAGCATTCCAAATAGTTCAGGCCAGTCTTTTCGTGCAGAAGCCAGGTCTGCTTCAATGGCGTTTATCAGTGTTACGATTGCTTCAGCCTTGTTTATACAAAGTCTATTCATTTTATTTCCTTTTTAAAGCTTCTAATTGTTCGGCAGAAAGTAATGTCATTGACATAATATCATTGTCATCATAATGATGTTCAAGCATTCGTCTGGCGATATCGAATGAATAATTTTCGATAATCTTTGGCGTTGCATCTTCGATGATTCTGAGTTTTGCGTTTGCAATGACTTCTTCATCGTGTTCTTTAAAATAGTCTTCCATCATTTTATTGACGTTCATATTTTTATCTTTTTTGGTTTTGTCGATAGGCATTCTGCATTCAGTCATTGTTTCTATGATTTGGATATCCGCTTTTTCGACGTTTGTCATACGCGGATTAGTTAGCAGATAATTATAGTATGCTCCTGGCCCTTTGTCGACATACAGCTTGAATGCTTCAAATACTGCGCTCCAGTTGGTGTTCATGCGCTTGTAATCGTTTTCTTTCATGTTGAGCGGCTCGATAGGTATGAATGCTTATGGACAGCAGGCATCTCCGGCATGGTGGGACACTCAGCTGTATAAGGCCGGGATGTTCCACGCGAGAATGCTTCAGTCTGTCAGTGATCCAAGCAGTGTCGATGGACGGCATTGTATTGAGCATCATTCTCAGTGTGTTCTCAATAACAATGTCAGTAATTGTGATGGGTCTCCGTCCTGTGCTTGTCAGGGCGGAACGGCTTCTTGTGACTTTGTCGGAACCTCTTACAATGATCGAATTTTTCGATTTTCAAATTCGCCTTCGGGAGAGATTGTCGCGCACAACAACATCGATTCATATATTTTTACGACATTTCACAATTATCTGTTTGAAGACGGACATTATCAGACGGGGCATAGAGCTGCCATCGTGGATGGCAATAATGCCGCTGTCGGGATCGGAAATTATGACGGATTTAATGTCGGTGAATTTGGTTCGTACCCCCTCGAAAGACCAGCGATTACTTCCGGTTCTCACTATTATGCCAGAAGTAACTGGAGTGAATATAACATCGGTGATGGAAGACTCTGGTTTAAAATGCATTATTTTGCCAACAGTCCTGTTGCTAAAGCCACGATGAATTTGGGTGGACAATGTTACAATTTGTCCAATACGCGTGGCTCGTCAACCAACGGAACGTGGGGGATTTCATTATCTGATCCGGCTGGTTGTACGCCATATTTTTATGAAACAACGGACAGCTCCGGGCGATATACGAGATATCCGACCATAGGTGCTTTGTTGTTTAATTGCAGTCAGTCCTGGACGGCTTCATCATCCGGTGTTTCTTGTCAAAATGGCGGCTCAAATCAGGCAAATTCCTTTGTTCCAAATTCAAATACAGGGCTTCCTTCTGCTAATATTAATGTTCCGGAAGAAAACTTTGCCCCAACGAATGATTATTATGCTCCAGCAAATGATGCTCAGTCATCAGGTCCTTCTTCATCATTAAACATGGTGCATCCGGAACGACTTGACGGGCGAGATAATCGCGATGTTTTCGATGGAATTGAAGGACTTGATGAAGTCAATTCGTATATTAATCAATACTCAAACAGTCATTCTAATCAACAGAATCCAGTAAACAGCCAGATGGGAAATTCCGGATTTTCAGGGGATAATTCATATCAGCAGCCGCCACAAACTATTTCGTACGGAAACAATACTCAGTATTGGAGTGATGATGTCCAGAAAATCGTAGAACAATATGGCGGAGGCAATACCAATAATGCCTACAAAACGCGTTCAATGAATAATACAAATAAGCAGCAAAACAGCAATAATGTTCCTCAACAGCAGTATTGGGGCGATGATGTCCAGAAAATCGTGGATCAATACGGCGTGGGGGATTAAGGAAGTTCTGAACAAAACAATAATTTAGGGAATCACTGAATTAAACACAATTTAGGCAGAAATTGACGAGATCTGGAAGGCGTCCTATGCCTACGGCATACGGACGCCATGCTCGCCTATGTACTCGGCAGGAGGCCTGCGTGCATACGGCTCGCAATTCATTTATGATGCTTCATGATAGTAACAATCGGTTGATATATTCGAGCTTTGTTTCAAAGAATCGCCCCTCTGCTCCTTTTCCATGCATCGAATGAAATGATATCGTCTGGTTTCGCTTCTATTTTCTCCATTTCGGCTGTGTCTGAAATTATCTCTGTATTTTGAATATCATTTGTGATGAATGATATTGCTCGTTTCTGATATATTTCCCATATTGTAACAAGAATTTTAAATTCAATGAACATAGTTGTGATAAAAGATACAATATTATTAAATAAAAAAAGCCGCGCGTATGAAATAGCGCGGCTGGCTTGGCGTATGTTAATAGCCAAGCCGGGGACGGTGTATCGGCGGCGCTTTTGAGCCGTCGATAGCCGCACTCATAATATTACAAATATGTTTTATTTACACTTTCCAGTCGCTGAATCGCAACCTGTCGGACATTGTTTATAGCTCGTCATAAACCACGCCAATGAGCCGTCTTTTGTCTTCTTGCATACAATTGAATCACTGTATTCAAGTTTGTCTGAGGCGGTTATGCAGCGATTGCTTTCTTCCCCTTCCTTGTCACATTTGGTGATACACTGGGCTTTCCCGTCTGCATCTACTCCACAGAAATAGTCAGATGAATAGGCTCCCGGACAGTAGTCTCCACCGACATTGCCTGCATATTTGGAATCCGTTTGGTCGCAGAACAGAAGCCAGTCTCCGTCGCATTTGTCCTGATAGGTTCCTTCATAACAGCTTGTGCCGATTTCTTTGGAAACATAATCACATACGCCATTTGTACATGTTCCGGGACAATACGGATTTTCATCGGCGTATGAATAGAACAGTCGGCCAAACGAATCTTTCATACATACCGTTTTGAATGCCGCATATTCATTATAACCGCCCATGCTGTTATAAAGTCCTATACATTCGCCATAGAAATCGCCCTCATTTTCGCATGGTTCATAGCAGTTGATGCCGTCACTCGGTGAGTTTGTACAAATCTGTGCGCCGCAGTCTCTGACACCGACCTGATAGGGATTGCTGCCGGAACTCGAGCACGTAAAGAGTCGGTTGTCTTCGCAAAAACTAAAATCTTTTGAATAGGTGCATGGATCGCCTGTTTTCATCGATTTTGCGGTCGATTCATTGGTTTTGATACATTTCCCGTCAACCGTGCACGTTTCATCGTTTTGACAGCTGCATTTGACACATTTGCCGGCGACACATTTCATGCCGGAGTCGGCACATGGCGTCGTCGAATTGCAGGTGCTGATGGTGTCGTCAATACAGGCGCCATTGCGGCACACTTTTTTGTCTGGGCACGCATGTGTGTATGAACAGGATGTTCCAGGGCGGCATACACCGTTGTCACAGATTTGGCCTGTCTCACAATCTCCGCCATTTGTACAGGTTTTGGCCGTTGTATCGACACATTTGCCCTCTGCATTGCACTCTTTTCCGCTGGCACACGGTTTTACGCCTGAACATTCGGGCTCTGGGGTTTTATCGACGCATTTGCCCTCCGCATTGCACTCTTTGTTTACATCGGTACAGGGCTTGTTGAGTGAGCATTCGGGCTCTGGGGCTTTATCGACACAGGTGCCCTCGGCACTGCATGTTTTGTTGGGATCGGTGCACGGTTTGGTGGCTGAACATTCGGGTTCGGTGGATTTATCAACGCATTGTCCCATCGCATTGCAAACCTTGTTGGGGTCGGTACAGGGTTTAATGGCTGTACATTCAGGTTCTGCGCCTTTATCGACACATTTGCCTTCGGTGCTGCAAATCTTACTGGGATCGGTGCAGGGGTTTGTAGCTGAGCATTCGGGTTCTGCAGGAACGCATTTGCCTTCGGCGTTGCATACCATGTTGGCACCTGTACAGGGCTGACTGACGGAACATTCTGTGGCGGATATGCACTGCCCTTGGCCGGATGCATTTGTTTCACAGCTGGCGTTCTCACCGCACGGTTTTGCAACGACTTTGCCCGATTCGCATGTCATCAAATATTTCGAATCCATGCATGTCGTTTTGTAGTTGGCATCACAGGTTGTGTCGTTATCATCACCCGAATCACATGCATATACCGAAATGGTAAGGGCTGAAATAATACTTAAAATTGAAAGTTTTTTATTCATTTGAATATTTCCTGTGAGATTTGAGAACCTCTGATTAGAGTTATTTGCCTTTTCAAGGCATTGGCTTTTGGCGAGATTTGCCATTCATTGGATGGCAAATCCCACGGACCCTAAACAAAGAACTAAGTTCTTTGGGGGGCAAAGTCTTATTTGGATTCGATGTGATTAATAGCAATAATCATTGGTTTTGGTGATGATCATGCAGCTTTCCGTGCTTCCGCACAGTTTGGAACTGACGTACATTAAATAGTATTTTCCGTTTGATTCGGTGCATTTGTAGGTCACTTCGCCTGCATACGTCCCTTCACTCACGTCGTAGTACGAGTTTTCATCACACTTGCGAATAGTTTTTCCGACATCTTTCGCATCACAAGGTTCTGCACAATAGGCATATCCGTCGCCGTCATACATACATACGTTTTTGCCGCAATCATTGATTGAATAGTACGTGGAATCAAACATATTTTCGCATTTGACGGTCGCATTATTTGAACAGGCTGTAAAAGACGCGTCGGTACACGGTTTTCCGTCGATTTCTTTTTTCTCCTGGCATTCACCGTTCAAACAATAGGTGTTGTCTGTACAGGCCGGACCTGAACCGCATTTTTCATCGTTCGGATCGATGACATTGACGCATTTTCTTTCGGAATTGCACACCTTTCCATCCGTACAAGGCTTTTTGTCTGAACATTCTGGTTCTGGAACCACGCATTTACCGTCAGCATTGCACTCTTTTCCGTTTGCACAGGGTTTTGTAGCAGAGCATTCTGGTTCTGGAACCACGCATTTACCGTCGGCATTGCACTCTTTTCCGTTTGCACAGGGTTTTGTAGCAGAGCACTCGGGTTCTGGATCCATGCATTTACCGTCAGCATTGCACTCTTTTCCGCCTGCACAGGGTTTTGTAGCAGAGCATTCGGGTTCTGCATCCACGCATTTACCATAGGCATTGCACTCTTTTCCGCTTGCACAGGGTTTTGTCGCGTAACATTCGAGGTTTGTCGTGTCTGGGATGCATCGTCCATCGATGGTGCAAACCATACCGGGAGCAGCACAGGGTTTTGTCGCAGAACATTCGGTTTCTACGGGCTTTTCTACACATTTGCCTTCCGTATTGCAGACCAGATTGGGATTGGCACAAGGCTTTGTCGCAGAGCATTCGGGCTGAATATCAACGCATTTTCCATCGGCATTGCACTCTTTGCCGCTTGCACAGGGTTTTGTCGCGTAACATTCGAGGTTTGTCGTGTCTGGGATGCATCGTCCATCGATGGTGCAAATCATACCGGGATCAGCACAGAGTTTTGTCGCAGAACATTCGGTTTCTACGGGCTTTTCTATACATTTGCCTTCCGTACTGCAGACCAGATAGGGATTGGCACAAGGCTTTGTCGCAGAACATTCGGGCTCTTGGGCGTTCATCACGCATTTGCCCTCAGCACTGCACGTAAACAAAGGATTGGCGCAGGGTTTTGTGATTGAGCATTCGGGTTCTGTCGATATGGCAATACACTTGCCATCGGGGCTGCAAACCTGGTTGGGGGCTGTACAGGGCATTGTGGCTGAACATTCGGGGGAATCATTATCCGTATCCGCACATGAATAGACAGCACCGGCACAAAGAAGAATGGCTATCGAAACTGGAAGTATTTTTTTCATAATAATCTCATCCGAAACGGGATGAACTCATCCCAAAAGTTAGAACTGTCTCAAAATACGATGACAGTAAAAATCTACGTGTGATCCAAACTCGCCTAAAGACGCACATGTATCATATATGAGCAAAACGCATAAAATCCAGTTTTTTGTTGTGAAATATATTGGGCAGGTTACTATTCAACCGGGGCTCTGCCCCAGACCCCGTCGGGGCTCTGCCCCGGACCCCACCAAAGGGCTGAGCCCTGTGGAAACCTCAATATTTTAGGAGGTATAAGTATTTGGGGCTGCCTAACAATTGTTCCCCCCACCGCCCGGCTCTCATCATTTTTTGCCTTAAAATTGTGAAATAGCAGTTCGCCAGTCTCAGCCTGTATTTCAATAGATTTGTGAATTTACCCCAGGTGAGATGCTGTGGTTATTTGCAAGGATAATCGACTAAAAAGTTCCTGAATTTATGCTGTATTCGATATAAGAAACACAAGCAAGCTAACAGATCAGAACAAGCATTCTGGGGCTTTGCCCCAGACCCCAAGGTTTATCGCATTGGAGACAATGATAAAGAGACCGCCAGTAGCA
>JAZRVP010000057.1:0-37007 GCA_045599245.1 Myxococcota bacterium | reverse complement strand
CGCCAGCCGCTAAACCGGCAGCTTTCGGCGGTGCCTTCGGCGGCGGCGCTTTCAGCCAGTCCACCCCAGCTGCACCCCCTACCAAAATCATTAAGAAAAAGAAACGTCCCGTCAGCTTCGAACGACGCTTCCTCTCCGCTCGCGGTAAATCCAATAAATGCGTACTCGAAGTCGCTATGGTCTGGAAAGATACCGTTCTCAGCGTCCAGGAATATAAACCCGAAAACGGTTCAAAAATTACCGTCGGTTCCGATAACTCCTGCAACTATCGCGTCGACCTTAACACCCCTTCAAAATGCATCCTCGTCTGCACCGGCGGTCGTTGGCAGCTCATCTTTAATAACGCTGACGAAGGATTCGTCCTCCAGGGCGACAAAAAAACTCTTTTCCACTCCGCCTCAAATGCCGAATTTCAAGTGCCATCACTCGGCGGCTCCGCAGGCTCCCTCGCTTGCATGCTCGATGGCGATATCCGCGCTAAATTTATCTTCGGTGACGTCTCTATCCTCGTTCATTACGTCGATTCCGTCCCCGTCGCTTTCCCAATCTTCGGCAACCTATCCGCTTCTAATTACGGCGGTTTCATCGCTTCCCTACTCATCCATTTCGCTCTCTTCTCCGTCATCCTCTTCGCAACTGACCGCGTCGATGCCCTCATGATCGACCGTATCCTTACCGCTTCCCGATTCGCTTCTGTCGTCACTCCGCCTGAAGAAGAACCCGAAGAAGAAGAAAAACCTGACGAAGAAGAACCCGAAGAAGAAGAACAGCCTGAAGAAGATCCCGACATCGCTAAAGATGCCCCGGATACTCCCTTCGCCGCTAATACACCAAGCAATAGCGACACACCAAGCAACAAATCCGGTATGTCAAAGAGTGAAGCCATCGGCGCCGCTCAGGCTACCGGTCTCCTCGCTCAGTCTAACGCCATGAACTCCATGCTCGCAGCAGGCCTCGATATGCAGAACCTCGATAACCTCGACTGGTCAAGCTTCGACGCCAATGCTCAAGCTTCTGCCGCAGGTTACGGCCTCGGTACAACCGGTACCGGCGGCGGTGCTGCTGGTCTCGGCGGCTTCGGCGGCGGCGGTTTCGGCCCCGGCGGCGCCGGCGGTTCTGGCGCTATCCGCGCCGCAGGTTCTAACTATAACGCTAATCTCGGTACTAAAGGCGAGGCTAAACCCGCCGTTAAAATGAAAAACCCAGAAGTCACCGGCTCCCTCGACAAACGTATCATTCAGAAAGTCGTTCGTCAGCACTCCGGCGAGCTTCGCGCTTGCTACGAAAAAGAACTCTCTAAGGTCAAAGGCCTCAACGGTCGTGTCGTCGTCGTTTGGATTATTTCCCCTCAGGGCGCCGTTACAAAAGCCCTCGTCAAAGAATCCACTATCAAAAACAAAAACGTCGAACAATGCGTCGTTAACTCCGTCAAATTCTGGAGATTCCCCGCTCCTAAAGGCGGCGGCCTCGTTCAGATCGAATACCCGTTCGTTTTCGAACTCAGCAGCAACTAATCAAAAGGCACCTTCGGGTGCCTTTTTTTTATCCCTAACACTCACATCAAATATACGATTCGCGTCTATGCTCATCGCATACGCCGCGCTTGGCGCTCGCTATTGCCCTGCAATACGCTCGCACTTTTCTTTTTGGGCACGCCTATTTCCCTCCGGTCAATACGCCGACGCATCCCCCCCATATTCCCTCTCACACAACCGTGATATTACACACCAACATTCGCATCCCTTTTTTTCGCCCGTTGTATGCGTCCCATCACACCGTGATGGACGCATAGACGGGCAGGCCGTTTGTATCGCTTTGCGATAAAACGGCCTCACATCACAACACATCGCACATCCTTACAATCTCCTCATTTTTCTCCTTCTTTGCTCATTCTATTCCGGCTCAATTCGTAAGATGAAATCGCTGCTACCAGCGCCCCGATTACGCTTTCATCCGCTCAAAGGCTACCCATTCTCCAGATGATCCCCCCGTCTTTTATATCAAATTGAATTTAACTTAATTAAATTTACTTTTCCGGTTGAAGTTCAGGGCCCTCCTAACCCGCCACCGCCGCCAGCCCGTTTTCCGGCGCGCTCGTCGCACAAAATACACTTCTCCGGCGGCGGCTTTCTCCTTTTTAGAAAATGTCACCTTACCGCAGACACGTACTCTCAATGCGCCTGGTGCCGTAAACGGGCCATACTCAATGTGCTTCGTCAAGACATTCAAGTTGGTTTCGTTACGTTATTTTATCGGTTCCTACATTCCGTACACCTTTGTTGTTTCATGGTTCCATTTGAGAAGATGAAACTATAACTTCAAACGTCTGGATAATCGGTCACCTTTATTTTTCTGAACTTTTGCCGGTTAAATTCCTCCTTTTGAGTTCGATTGAACTGCAATCTGATGAGCTCGATTGCTCCGCACTGTATATGATGCCTTCGAAAAGTATTTGTTACAGTTCTCGCGTCGATTATTTTTCGGACGATTGAACTGCATTCTGCTCAGTTCGATTGACCTGCGCTCTGCTCAGTTCGATTGACCTGCACTGTATATGATGCCTTCGAAAAGCATTTGTTACAGTTCTCGCGTCGATTTTTTTTAACAACGGTTACAACTCAGGCAAGCGTAGTTCACAAATCTTCTAAAATATGATCAGAGTATTTCGCAGTTTGTAGGCAGAAATTGACGAGAGCCAGGTCGAGGCGTTGGCTCGTCCCCGGCGAGGAACAAGGGATAGGCAGCCCAAAAGGCTTATACTATTTAAAAATATTGAGGATTCCAAAGGGCTCAGCCCTTTGGTGGAGTCTGGGGCAAAGCCCCAGCGAGGTTCGAGGCAGAGAGCGAGAATTGCGGCGGCGGACGCGGCAAAACGCAAAGCCCCAGCGAGGTTCAAGGCAGAGCCCCGACTGAAAACCCCTTATGAATAGTAAGTGAGGTTCGGGGCAGAGTCCCGGTGAGTAGTAATATGTACCGTTATTTTTTACGAAGTATCGCTTGTATTCATAAATTCCATCTGTTACAAATAAGTATCGGAAATCTCTCACAAACAATCATCATAATCCGGCTTTTGGCTGTCGACGTCTTCTCGTTGATTACCGATTGCCCACTCGTTTTCTTCACACGCCATACCTGTCTCTGAAGAAAACAAAGGAGGTCATTATGAGATTCGAGATTCTTGGTCAAAACTCAGAAGTCGTTCAAATTGTTGAAACTTCTGCAAACCCAATCCGCATCGGAAAAGTTACCAACGGAAATGAAGTCGTCCTTGATAACGCTTCCGTCGGACGCAAACATGCTAAACTCGAAATTTCGAGTTCAGGCATCAAACTTTCTGCCGAAGACGTCTCAAAACCGACGCTTGTCAATGGTCAGAAAGTCGCACCGTTCAAACCTGTCATGGTCGAAACCGGCGCCGTGATGACTTTCGGACAGGTTCAAGTCCGGCTTGTCAAAGAAACTTCACATGCCCTTGAAGCCTCCGATGAACAGAGCTCAACCCTTGCCATGGCAACACTGGCAGCTACGATCCCGGCCTCTGTGCCGCCTGCAGTTCCCAAACTGCCAAAGCCGCCAGTGTTAAACTCCGCCTCCAGACAAAACAGCCCATTCAACCAAACCGCGCCTGCTACGCCTCAGCCCAAAATTATCAAAAAACTTAAACGTCCGGTCAGCTTCGAACGCCGCTTCCTATCCGCTCGCGGAAAAACCGGTTCCTGCGTGCTCGAAATCGCAATGATTTGGCAGGACACCGTCCTGAGCATCCAGCAATTCAAGGCTCAAGACGGCGCCCAAATAACCGTCGGCATCGAAGACACGTGCAACTACCGCGTCGATCTCAGTGCTCCATCCAAATGCATCCTGACCTGCGACGACGGCCAATGGCAGCTCATCTTCAACAACGCCGATGACGGCTTCGTCCTCGATGGCGACAAAAAAACGGCGTTTAATGAGGCGTCAAATACCCATTTCCAGGCTCCCTCCTACGGCGCAACGCCCGGCTCTCTTGCCTGTCCGCTGTCCCCCAGTATCCGCGCTAAATTCACCTTCGGCGACGTCCATATCCTCGTTCATTACGTCGATGAAATCCCCGTCGCATTCCCACTCCTCCACAACGTCCCCGCTTCAAGCTTTGCCGGACTTGTGGCTTCTATCCTTATCCACTTCGCCCTCTTCTCGGTCATTCTCTTCGCATCCGACCGCGTCGATGCCCTCATGATCGACCGTATCCTCACCAATTCTCGCTTTGCATCAGTCGTCACGCCCCCTGAAAATGAACCCATCGTCGAGAAACCCGATGAGGAACCCCCTCTAGATACCGAACAACCCGATGAAGTCTCCGACATCGCCAACGAAACGCCATCATTGCCATTCCCAGCCAATGCGCCTGCCGATTCGACGAGCACGTCTCATGGCATGTCAAAGAGCGAAGCCGTTGCTGCGGCAAAATCCGTCGGTCTTCTCAATCAAGCGACCGCCATGAACTCCATGCTTGCAGCCGCACTTGATGTCCAAAACCTCGCCAACCTGGACTGGTGTCAGTTCGATCCCACCGCCGTTGCAACCACATCGTCTTATGGACTCACGACGACGGGAACAAAGGGCGGCCCCGTCGGCCTCGGTATCTTCAACAACACAGGAATCGGCCCCGGTGCCCCCGGAACCAGAGCCATCCGAACGGCCAGTTCTCACTACGAGGCCACACTCGGCACCAAATGCACAAACTGCGGTCCCCACGTTATTCCTCGTCAACCTGTCGTCGTCGCCGGTTCTCTCGACAAACGCATCATTCAGAAAGTCGTCCGTCAGCACTCCGGTGAACTTCGCGCCTGCTACGAAAAAGAACTCTTCAAAATCAAAGGCCTGAGCGGCCGAATCGTCCTCGTCTGGATTATTTCCCCGCAGGGCGCCGTAACCAAAGCCCTCGTCAAAGAATCCACCATCAAAAACAAAAACGTCGAACAGTGCGTCCTAAACTCCGTCAAATACTGGAGATTCCCAGTTCCTAAAGGCGGAAGCCTCGTCCAGATCGAATACCCCTTCGTCTTCGATGTCGGCAAATAAACTTAGGGTTCGCGCCTATGCGGACCGCATACGGCGCGACTCGCGCTCGCTATTGCCGAAGGCACGCCTCCGGCAATACGCTCGCGTTTTTTAATTGGGCGCGGCTATCTTCCTTTGGTCGATACGCCGACGCTGAACCGTCCACTTCACGCTTTGATTCGTCACCGTGACTTCATGCCCAGCCGCGCGAATCCCCTTATTTTTCGCCCGTTGTATGCGTTCCATCACACCGTGATGGAACGCATAGACGGGCCCCGGCCGTTTGTATCGCTTCGCGATAAAACGGCCCCCCATAACAGCCTAAACACACGCATTTCCACTTTGAGTAAAGCCTGACTTGCACTTGCACGTCCCGTCACTCTGCCTCGATGCATTCGTCACGCATCCACCCGTTGTCGATGCCTTGCACACACCGCTTGAACAGGTCACCTTCTTGCTGAGCGGTACTTTTGACGTGTCACATATCACGCCGCACCCGCCGCAGTTCGCTTCATCCGTCTTCGTATTGACACACGAATTGCCGCACTGCGTATAGCTGCTGCTGCATTTGCAGGAACCATCCGTCTGTCTCGTCGCATGCGTCACACAGTAACTCGTCGTATCCGTGCTTTTTTTTGCCTGACACTTGCCGCTGTAACACGCCGCCTCTTTGCTCAGAGGAACTTTCGAGGCATCACATACCACGCCGCAGCCGCCGCAGTTCGCCTCATCCGTCGACAAATTCGGACAGCTGTTCCCGCACTGCGTGTGACTGCTGCTGCACTTGCACGCTCCGCTTGTATAGCCGCTGGCTCCCGTTACACAGCTCGTCGGATGACATCCCTTGTCCGACGATGTGCACGCAACCTTGTCGCTCAACGGCTTCTGCGCCGTCGTACACACCGCCCCATGGACCAGACAGTTGTTGACATCGGTTTTCTCACACGTGCCGTTGTACACATGATAGGTGTCTGTGCATGCCGTCGCCTGACACTTCCCGCCATTGCAGCTTACCGCCGTACTGTTGGCTATGCTCCCCGTCGTACACGCCGCACCATGCGCCCCGCAGTTTGTATTGTCATTGGCTTCATTACACTTGCCGCCATTGTAGTTGTGATACGAACCGTTGCACGTATAGGTACATGTTTTGTTCGTACAGGCGTACGTCGCATTCGCCACAGTACAGTTCGTCTCGTGACTGCCGCAATGCGCAACATCGTCAAGCTCACAGTTGTTGAGATAGTTATGCGCATTGGAATTACAGCTCTTGATACTGCACTGGCCGCTCACACACTGCGCCGTTGCATTCGGAAATGAACAGGCACGACCATGGGCGCCGCAATGACTGATGCTGTCAGCCTCACAGGAATTATTGCCTAAATAAATATGATAATTGGGTTTACAGGCTGTCAGTTTGCAAACGCCGGCATCACATATCACGCCATCATTGTTTTGAAGCGACGTCGTGCAGTTCACCGTTGTGCTCGAGTTCACCGCCCCGCATTCCGTCACCGTATTTGCCTTGCACGATCTGCCATCGGCTGAAAGATGATACCCCGAAATGCACGAAACCACCCTGCAGACGCCGGCATCACACTTCACCACGTTGCTGTTGGCTATCGCCGTCGTGCAGTCAATCGCCGAGCTGGACCCTTCAACACCACACGATGATGCCGAATTCTCAACGCACAGCTTCCTGTCGTTCGACAGATGATATCCTGCCTTGCACTCCGATACCACACATTCTCCGGCTTCACATCCACCCGACAGCCAGCCGGCATTTTCTGCACACTTTTTCCCGCCTGCACCGCAATAATCCACACTATCCGCTTCGCATTGACCATCCACGGAAACGTGATAATTCGGTTTGCATTTCAGAACGGAACATGTCCCGGAAACACATTCCATTTCTTCACTGTTGGCAATCACATCCAGACAATTGATGTCACCACCGCAATTTTCCTGCGTATCCTTCACACATTCAAAATCTCTCAAATGATAGGTTTCGGCACACTGCGTGGCAACACACCGCCCCTGCATGCATTCCACGGCTTCGCTCCCATGGACTGTCTCCAATGAACAGTTCTGATGGCAGCCGCCGCAATGCTTCATTGCAGTATCCGGATTGATACACTGAATATCATCATCGATTACACATGCAATTTCAGGCGTGTTACAGATGTCTTCACAGTTTCCGTCAATACACATCTGTGTATCCCTGCACCTCACACAAGCCGGTCCGCAGCACCCGTTGGTATCCTCAACACACACATTTCCCAGCACGTGATACCCCGCTTTACATTCCATGAATACACATCGACCCTGCTCACATCTGCCATCCCCCCAGCCCGGCCAGTCCGTGCAGTCATTCATTCGTGACCCGCAATGATGAATGTCGTTTTTTACACATTCAGCACTTTCTGAATCGTAATATTCATCATCATCACAAGCCGATGCACAGATATTGTATTTGACACGATACCCGCCATTGCACTCTGATACCCGACACACGCCATCTTCACAAGTCCCTGCCATCCAGTTCGCGACATGGTCGCTGCAGGCATAGTCTTTGGCGCCACAATTTTCGATATCACTCTCCAGACAATTCCCCGATGCACTGTCATAATACTGACTCTTCGAACACGAGGCCACACAGATATTCTCGTCTTCTTTCAATAGAAATCCATCTTTGCAGGATAAGACGCGGCACATATTTTTATCACATGTCACCTCATCTGCCCCCAAAACTGCACCTTCACAATCCTTTTTTAATGAACACATCATGACCGGAGATTTGCAATAAAATCCGACATCCAACGAAAATGCACATTGTTCAAACCCTTCGGGACAGTTCTGATAACTGAATGAAGTCTTAAAATTCTTACATTTCTTTGACTTATCTTCCTCATAACATATTCCATCTTCACCCATATCAATATATTGCAATTTAAATAAATCATTTTTCAACTGTTGAAATCTGTCTTCGGCGGCCTGCTTGTTTTTCATCCGGCTTTTTTCAGCCAGCCAGTCCACATATTCACTCCAAACGGGATAATCCCTTTTTTCACTCCGATGCACCCGTTGGCTCTCATAATATTCGCCATCAGCGTTTTCAATGCTTCTTCCTAATTCATCACAGTACGAATACTGAGGCTCGACATAATACTGCCCCTCTTCATTTTGCTGAATCTGATAATCCGTTTCGACGACCAGATATCCATCGTCATCCACCATGATGACAGCTATTCCGGGGCAGCTCCCTCCGTGATTCTTGACTTCTTCAAGTGTACAGCCCGTCATTCCAATCAAAAAAGCGACCGCCAGCCAATATTTATTCGACATCAAAACCTCTCCGGGCTCTTAGGGAACCTCTGATTAAAGATTATTTACTTTTTTCTGGGGTTCTTGCCCCAGAACCCGCTTAAGGGCTGAGCCCTTAAGAATCCGCAATATTTCAGGTGGTATAAGCATTTGGAGCTGCCTGACAATTGTTCCTCGCCGGGGCCTTTCCTCAGTTCGCAATACGAAATGCACTTCGCCGAGCCTGTCGGCTCTCCAACTCGTTCATTTCATTTGCTCACTGGGCTCTCTTCAATAGCCATCTGTAATGAGTTTTTTCTCACCGTGATGCCACAAACCAGCACCATTTCTCACATCATGACTTCGAGACGCATTTGCCCGTCGCAGTATCCAGTTGATAACCTGCCACACAGTTCGTCGCACGACATGTCCCTGAATGACTGGTCACTGTACAGCTCACACTGCTGCTGTTCGGGATACCCTCCTTCGTACAGGCCACGCCGTGAGCACCGCAGTTAGTGGTGCTGTTTGCTTCGCAAGTGCCCTCATATTCGTGATAGGTGGATTTGCAAACACACTTGTTATCGACAATTTCTGCCCCTGAAATACACTGCGACGGAACGCACGTTCCTTTGGCACACGACACCGAACTGCTCTTTTCTATCTTCGATTTTTCGCACAAAACGCCGTGTTCGCCACAGTTCGTATTGTCATTCAGTTCACATTTGTTGTCATAGGCATGATAACTCGTATTCGACGTCGAATTATAGGAATTGCAGGCACAAGACTGATTGTCTGTGGCCTTCGTTGCATACGACACACAGCTCGAAATATAACATCCGCCCTTATCCGCCGAACAGGCCATTTTGCTTGCAAGCGGTTTCAGCTCACACGAGGCCCCGTGGGCCATACAATTCGTCGTGTCATCTTTTTCACAGGTATTTTCATACTCATGATAGCCTGGTTTGCATGTACACTTCCCAGTCGTCGAATACCCGCTTGCGCCACTCACGCACTCCGTAATTTTACACTCACCCGTCTTGCATGACACCGTCTTGCTGAACGGAAAATCGGACGTACTGCACGCCGTACCGTGCTTCCCGCAGTTCTCTTTGTCGTCCAGCTCACACGTATTATTGTACTCATGATAACTCGTTCCATATTCACTCGAGTTTGTGTTTGAATTGTATGGATTGCATTTACAGACGCCATCCGAGTTTCTTGTCGCATGTGACACACAGCTCGTAACACTGCATCCTTTCGAGGTGGAAGAGCAGTCGACTTTTGCGCTCAGGGGTTTCATGTCTGTCGAACACTTTTTGTCATGTTCCACACAATTGTCCAGCGAATTCTTTTCGCATACGCCATTATAAACGTGATAACTGCTGGTGCATTCCGTTGCGACACAGGTCCCGGTGCTGCAGCTCACTTTCGCACTGTATGACACTTTTGACGTCGTACATGTTGTTCCATGCGTCCCGCAGTTGCTTGTGTCATTGGCTTCGTCGCATTTTCCCTCATAATCGTGATGTGTTTCGTCACAAATATACGAGCAGGTCTTGTTCTCACACTTGTTTGTTGCGTGTTCGACATTGCATTTCAAACCAAAACCATCACAGTTATCGTTGCTGTCCAGAACGCAGTTTCCCATCTCACCGTGAGCATTGTCATTGCAGTTCTTGACGGAACACGTTCCGTTCAGGCACTGTGCCGTTGCGTTTTCGAACTCACATTTTTGATTGTGCTGTCCGCAGTTGTCGAGATCATCCGCTTCACAGGTTCGTCCAAAGATATGGTAATGATTTTCACATGCAATCACGCGGCACATGCCATTGTCGCATTCCGTGTCCGTACTGTGTTCGATCTCGGTGCAGTTCATTCTCAGTGCACCGCACACCGTCAGGCTGTCCGCTTCACAGCCGTCGCCGACTGCATGCTGTCCCTGCGGACAGAGCGAGTCGACACACGCCCCGTTGTCACAGAACAGACCGTCTTCACACACCTGACATGTGCCTGAAATCCCGCAGGCTTCCACATCGTAACGACCCTCACGGCATTCGCCATCGATTACGCAATACCCATCCTTACACTCAGTCGCGACGCACGTTCCGTCCTCGCACGTTCCCTCTTTCCAGCCCTCGAGTTCCGAACACGTCACACCGCCGCAGCCGCTCTCAACGCTGTCAGAACACCTTCCATCAATTAAGCCATACCCGGCCTGACACGCCGATGCGACGCACACGCCATTCACACAGCTTCCGTCTTCCCAGCCGGCCATTTCCGCACAATTTCTGTTCGAACCCCCGCACTGCTTCACATCGTCTCCGACGCATTCATTCTTCTCATAATCGAAATGAGTTCCCGCACTGCAGTCGGCCACGCAGATCTTGCCCATGACCCGGTATCCGGTCTCACAAGCCGCGACCATGCATGCGCCGCCAATGCATTTTCCATCCCTCCAATGATCCACTGCCGAGGCACATGAATAGCCCTTCTGGCCGCAGTTTTTGACATCATTTTTCACACATCCCGAAATATCGCTGTCGTAGTACTCTTCCCCCTGAGCACAGGATGCGTCGCAGCTGTTGTTTTTTAAACGGTAGCCCTGCCGGCATGACTTGACAACACAGACATTGGCCCTGCACACGACTTCATCGGCGTTTGACACCGCTCCCTCGCAATCCGCATGACTGCTGCAGTTCTTTATTGCCGACTTGCAATAATATCCTTTGTCCTCCTCGTAGGCACACTGACTGTAGTCCTTCGGGCAGTTGCTGAACTCAAATTCCGTTTCAAACCGTGCACAGGCTTCGTCCAAAGACCCGCGCTCGCAAATCTTTCCATTTTCCAGCATAATGGATTTTAATTCAAACTTTCCCTTTTTCAGTTCAAAATATTTCTGTTCGGCTTCTCTTTTGTCCGAGCTCTGGCTGTTTTCGGCAATCAGGAGATAATAGTCGTCCCAGTCAAAATACGTTCTGCTGCTCTCAGCCAAAACCTTTGCGCTGCTCTCTTTTTCCTCAATTCGGACACCATTTTCATCGCAATAGGCATAATCGGGCTCGACATAATAGCGGCCATCATCTCTTGTCTGAACCTGATAGCCGTTTTCAACCACGAGATAGCTGTCCTTGGTCATGACGGCGGGACGCCCCGGGCATCCGTCCCCATGTTCTTTGACATCTTCCAGAGAGCATCCCGTCACGGACAACAAACACAAGACAGCAAACAACCCCTTTCTATGCATCATCTCCTCCCCATCCGAAGAAACAAAGACACAGGATTATAGCAGTTTGCGGCAGTCAAATCATGGGACGATGACAATTTTTCATCGAAGGCAGTGCAACAGGCATCGCTTATCGGCTTATTTTATGCCGCTGTCAGCGATTTATTGTGCACCGAAATGCAAAAAAAAACGGCGTATCGTCAAAAGGACGATAGCCGCTGGACCGGCCGTATGGCTTTGCCACAGGCCGGTCGCGGGGGCCGTATGGCTTCATGCCATAGGCGCCCGTCTCACATCAAACTCATTCGTCATCCGACGTATAAACGGCACCGGCCTGTGCCTTGTGATTTATCGGCGTATAGGCATGATAGTCGATTTCCTGGAAGATGTTGTCTTTCCACTCGAGTTCCGAAATCCAGTCCGGTTCGAGGCGGTTGCCCATGATCTGCTCATAGATGCCGTTAAAGCGCGAGATGTGGTCGCGCGTGCGTTTTTCTGCATAATCGACGGACGTGTTGGTTGTGATGATGAAAGCCCAGTCTGAGGCCTGAGCGAGTACGAGTTCGCGAGCCGCCTGGTTAAGAGCGCGTTTGAGGTCGCCTTCGGCGTTGGGGAATTTCTGGGTCAGTTCGACCATGCGTTCTTCGGCGCAGTGAAGGTGCGGATAAATCCAGTCGTTTCCGTCATTGAGCCAGACCTCGAAGAAGCCGTTGGCGCCCCAGCTCGACAGACACGGCATGACCTCCTGATGAACGGTCTCGATCTGGAGGTATTCGCTCGGCGTAATCATCACGATTTCGTCCTGATCGCAGGCGGCTTTTCTCATGAGCATTTCGAGGAACTGCGGTCCTTCGTACCACCAGTGTCCGTAAAGTTCGGCGTCGTATGGGGCCGTGATATGCGGCGTTGTTCCGAGAACCTCTTTGAGGTAGCGGCACTGTGCCTGGCGATTGAACAGGAAGTTTCCGGCATGTTCGGCGGCTGTTTCAGAGGCCCAGGTCGGAACGTAGGGTTCTTTTCTGTCGAGCGGAAGTTTGCCCGTAATGCGATGGAATTTGAGGCCGGTATTGCGGCGAACGCCATCGGCATGGAGGTAGGGTTTGACCTCTTTGTAGGGCAGGTCGAAACCGCAGTCGCGGTAGAACTCGCGATAATTCGGGTGTCCGGGATAGCCGATTTCGGCGCTCCAGACCTGGCGCGAGCTCTCGAGATCGCGGGCAAAGGCCGCCACACCGCTCGGCGTCACAACCGGACGGAACGTGCCGTAACGTGCCGGCGGATTCGACTGCGTCAGGCCGTGAGATTCGAGGATAAAGAACGAAATGCCATTTTCGGCCAAAAGTGCGTCAATGCCGGGAACAAATGCACATTCGGGAAGCCAGATGCCGCGAGGTGCACGGCCAAAATGTTTTTTGTAATTTGCCACAGCGATCGAAATCTGTGCACGACGGGCTTCATCCGTCGCCATCAGCGGCAAAAATCCGTGCGTGCAGCCGCACGTGATGATTTCGAGCGAACCATCGTCCTGGAACTTTTTGAACACCGGAAGTATCCGGCGATGCCATTCATCATTGAAAAGCCGGCGCGTCTCGCTCAGTTCGTATGCGGCCGAGGCAGCAGCATCCTGGAACGGTGTTCCTTCTTTTTCAACCTTCTGTTTCTCGGCAAGTTCCGAGAGCTTTTCGAGATGTGCGGCATATCGATCCTGAAGAAGCGGATCCGCAAGCATTTCACAAAGCGGCGGCGTCAGGCTCATCGTGAGACGAAAACGAATCTGGTCGTCCGTGAGGCGGCGCATCATTCTCAAAAGCGGAATATAAGTTTCCGTCATAGCCTCGAAGAGCCAGTCTTCTTCAAGAAAATCGGGATATTCAGGGTGACGGATAAATGGAAGATGGGCATGCAGAACAATGCTCAGATAACCTTGTAAACTCATGGAAGTCATCCTCAATTATTTCTAACGTTTTGTGAAATTGTTACTTGCGAATAAGGCGATCGGAACTTCCTGCGAAGATATCGGAAGAGCCGGGGAAAGCCGAACCGGGGGTGCGTATCGTTCCAAAGCGAGAAGATTCGGAATAGTAAACCGAAACCTCGGTGCCCTGGGAGCCATTGGGGGTTTCAATGCTGCGGTCATAGCCGCCGCCCGTCATGGCAGCACCTGTCATGCTCTGATAGACCTCATGGAATACAGGGGCGCGGCCCTGAGCCGGAGCCTCATAAATAACCTCATGATTCGACACATCCACCCAGCGTTCGTCAAACGCAGGTTTAGGCTGTGCAATGCCAAGCTGCTGAGCAATGCGGATCCGGGACTCGAGTTTGAACGAGGCATGATTTTCGACCGGGGAGGCCGGTGCCAGGGTCACCCGAGAGACGCGAGCCGTCGGAATGCGGAAATAACCGCGTCCGTTTCGCCGTGCCGGCGTTCTGAAGGCCTGAAGAACATTGCCCGATGCATCATAAGCCGTCAGAATCCACCCATCCGGGCTCTCTATCGTCGCATTCCAGTACACAAACAGCGTGCCCGGGTCGCGAACCAGCGCATACAGGCACGTGCCCGGTACAAATTCAGGAAGAATAGCGCCGTGATCAATAAAGATCGAATCCGGTTCTACAGGAACCGGTTCCTCGACAGCCTTGACCGCTGTTTTTCCGGCTTTTTTCGCCTTCTTTTTGGTGCCGGAAGCCGACGCGCCGTCTTCTGTCACGTCTTCGGCATCATCGCCGACATCCATTTCGTCCGCATCGTCAGCTGTGGCATCTTTGAGTGCCGGTGCGGCTTTCTTTGACGAGACAGCTTTGTCAGACGCATCTGCTTTCTTTTCTGACGAGGCATCCTTCGAGGATTTCACATCGGCCTGTGCAGCCGTTTTGACATCGATTTTCTCGTCGCACTTGATGACATCCGACTTGATTTCAACCGTTGCAGTCTCAACTTTCTGAAGCCTGTCCACTGCCGGCTTCGTCTCATTTTCCGATAACTTGCTTGTTTCATCTGACACACTGACAGCGGCCGGTGTCAGCACTTTGGCTTCTTCCTTTGCCGCCTGAACAGTTTTACTGTTCTCTTTTGACTGGTTCACTGTATTTCTCCTTCGAATTAGGTTTGCTTCAATTCAGAGTTTCCTCTGCCGGAACCATTCTCTATATCACAACCACGCATGGAGTTCATTGCATAAAGAAAAGGCCGGCCAATAATCCTATCGCGGGAAGCCGTATCATCCAGCAGCCCGTACATTGGATTACATGTAGGTATTTTTACCACATGGTATATTTCATGTCCACATGACATTTTTGTCCGACATTCACATTTCACCAAACAGGCCAAAACAAAGCTGAATATCGTCATTTGTCACTGATTTTTGGGCAGATTTTTTATCGTCAACCGGTGTTGTTACACTAATCGAATTGGTATTTTCCAGTTTTCGTGTTATGGTTGTCTGTTAGACTGTTTATGGTCGTTTTTTACAGGGACGAATATGAACTATAATCCAGGCGACATTATTGGCGGCAAATACCGCATTATTTCCACACTAGGCGGCGGTTCCATGGGAACCGTCTACAGTGCTGAAAACATCAATATGTCAAAGCCTGTTGCCATCAAAGTCCTTCATGCCGATGTCGCGCAAAAGCTGGAATATCGCCAGCGTTTTATGCGCGAAGCGCGCTCGGCCGCCAGTCTCGAACACTCCAATATCTGCACCATTATGGACTTCGATTCCACCGAAGACGGCGACGCCTATATCGTCATGGAAATGCTCACGGGCGAAGTCCTCACAAAACGTATGGAGCGCGTCGGCGCCTTCACGCCTTTTGCCGCCGTGCGCGTCATCCGCCAGCTCGTCGGCGCACTGTCATGCGCCCATCAGGGCGGCGTCGTCCATCGCGATGTCAAGCCTGACAACATCTTCCTCATACAGAGAGAAGGCGTCGACGACTTCGTCAAACTCATCGACTTCGGCATCGCCCATATCGAAATGCACGAGGGTGACCTCAAAACCCTCACAAAAGCCGGTCAGATCTACGGAACCCCAAAATATATCTCCCCGGAACAGGCTCTCGGCGATCCGGTCGATTACAGAGCCGACCTCTACGCCGTCGGCGTCATCTTCTACGAACTCCTCGTCGGACGCGCCCCATTCGTCGGCAAAAATTACATCGACCTGCTCAACAAACAGGTCAATGAACCCGCACCTCATCTGCCCGCAACTTTCCCTCAGGCTCAAAAATTTGATGAAATCATTCAGAAGCTCCTCGAGAAAGACCCCGATAACCGTTACAGTTCGGCACTCGAAATTCTCCCGATCCTTGATGAACTCCTCATCATGCTCTCCTCTGATGATCCCATCTCGAGCATCTCTCAGGTCCTCTCGCGCTCGATGTCCCTCGACATGCCTGCCATGGACGAGGCCACAATCTCATCGGAAAATAAAATCATTTCCGGCCTGAGCGCAATCATCAATGCACCCCTCACCCCCGTATCTTCAAACAATCCCCCTCCTTGCAATACGCACGTGAGCGGTGACAATCCCGTCGTCTCCAAATCCTCCGAACCAAAACGCAGCCGCATCTCTGACCCTAAAACCAGCGGCGCTATCATTCCCGAAATCAATCCGGACGAAGACGACGATGAAGCCGAAATCGCCGCCACAAACAAACAGGCCCGAAAACTCATCATCACCCTCGTCGTCGTCATCATCGTTCTCGCCATCCTCGTCGGCTGGCTCTTCGCTTCACAACGCCTCTCACCACTTCCCCCCTCAGCAGCCCAGCAGACAAACAACTCAAATTCCACCGATGGCCCCCCGAAGACCGCATCCGATACCCAAATTCCGAATGCCCAGGCCGCAAACTCTGACGACAATCCCCCACCCGCTCATGCCGATCAAAATCCCGGTTCCGGCATCGCCCCCGACGCCACTCCCAATCAAAACGTTCAGCCACCGGAAAAATCTGAAAAACCAATACCTCAGCCTTTCAATACCGAGGTCTCCGACTTCAAAATCTCCTACGACGAACTCCTTTCTCACGAAAATGAAGTCGTTTCCGCCGTCGAAAATTACTACGGAAAAGACTACAAAAAAGCCCTCTCAAACCTCAATACCGTCAAAGAAGCCTATTGGGATCACCCCAATTTCCTGCGCCTCTATCTCATGACAAACCGCCAGCTCAAACAGTACGCTGACGTCTATGTCACACTCGCACACCTCTTTGCCATTGAGCCAAATGCCTCTCAAAACTCCGCCGTTCGTACTGTCGCTTACGATTATTTCGCAAACGCAACCCTCGGTGACGCACTGCTCGAAGCCCTCACAACCGAACAGTCTCCTTCCACCGCTCTTAACGTGGCCTGGCTTGTCATTCTGTCCGCCTACGACGTAAACTCCCTGCGACGAACCAAAATGGTCGCCGCTTTCGACGCCCTCCCCCATGACGACGTCCCCGAATGGCTCGTCAAATCCATCGACATCTGGCGTCTCGATCGCACAAACTGCAACGAACGAAGAAGACAACTCTCAAAACTCGCCGAACTCAATTCTCCGGAAATCTTCCAAAACGTCATCATCCCAATGTCGAACAAACGCGAAAGAAACTGCTCCGAAAAAGGCCGTTTCAACCGCATCGTGCCTAAAGACTGCAACGACTGCGCCCGAACTCTCCTGCGCGACCTCGTCACAAAATACGGAAAAAATAACGACACCGTCCCTTCACAGGCCGTCATCGAGGTCAATGACTCTCAAAACATTGATGATGAAAACGATGCCTCATCCAACGAAATTGATTTCGATTTGACGGATATTTAATAGAGGAAGCTCGCTATTTCATACGCGAGCCTGCCTGTGCTATTTGACAATACGCACAGGCAAACAGCCGGACCGCTTCTCATGCGGTCCTTTTCTCTTTTGCCCGTCTGCAGCCAGACACAGACTCTTTTTCACGAGATTGACATGCTCTTATTATCGGCAAGAGAACAAACTCATTACGTCGCAAACATTCCAATCCCATGTTTTCATATCGGACTCAAGGATTGTATCGACCAACAGGCCCTCAATGACGCCATACATCGCGCTGTCTTGCTTCACCCTCTCTTTGGCATGAATATCGTCAAAGGAAATTCCGGCCTGTTTGAGTTTGTACCATTCTCCCCTGCCTCTTTTGACAATGAGCATCATCGCATTTGGAGTATCAATTGTTCCGAACGTACGATCCGATTTGACGCAACCCATGCGCTCACTGACGCATCCGGTGTCCTGCGCTTTCTCAATGATGTTCTGGCCTATTATCTGCGCTCCATCGGATATCCCGAAATCCCCGAACCAACGCCAAACCCTGTCAACTTCGACCTGTCTTCTCCGCTTGAACGCCTTACAAATCAATCGATTCCGCCCATTGGGATTCCAAACTTCGGTCCGCCGGCTCTCACAAATGAACGCTTTTTTGACATGGATGCCCCCAGAGCAAAATCTCAACACATCTCTTTGTCATTCTCCGAATTTAAAAAGTACGCAAACATCTGCGAAACAACTGTCTTTTCAGTCGTCTCCGGCTATCTGGCCCGCGCCTATCAGCAGGCATTTCAGCTCAATTCCGGAAATATTAAAATCCGCGTCGCAGCCAATCTGAGACCTCAACTCCACATCGATACCCCCAGAAATTTCTCCATGGGCTTCCCTTTGAATTACGCCATCGAACGCATGAACAAGCTCGATAATGAAAAGATTTTCGCGGCGTTTCGCAGTCAGCTCGATATATTTCTGGAAGAAGGCAATCTGCTCAAAAAATGCAAGTCTGAACACAATCACATGGCTGAGCTTTTACAAAATCCGAACAAACTGCACGAACAGGCAACCTTTTACCGCAATTATTCCAGTCAGCCACTCGCCTATATTTCATACACTCACATCAAACCCAGTTTTATCCCAGAAGTACAAGCCCATATCGACACATTTGAATGGCAGCATTCAACGTTTCTTCCCAAATGGCTGTTCGTCGTCTGCGGCACCTCACATCAAGACAAAATTGACCTCAATATCTCAGAATATACAAAGGATAACGCACTCTCCAAAGCCTTCGAAAATGCGGTCAAAAACGACGGCTTTTCATGCATCACATCCTCTGCCAACTACCCAATCACTAACCACTAATCACTATCCACTATCCACTAACCACTAACCACTAATCACTAATCACTAACCACTAACCACTAACCACTAACCACTAACCACTAACCACTAACCGCTCCCCCCTCATGTCCCCCAGACCATTCATCGACAAAGCATTTCCAGGATATATTCTTGCCTACTGTGCGAGTTCGCTTGGCGGCTGCATTTGTGCCCTTGTCGATAGTTTTTGTGTTTCCAATTTGCTCGGTATCACGGCTCTGGCTGTATTAGGGATTATCGTTCCGTACTACACAATTCTGAGCATGCTCGGGAAATTCTTTTCCTCCGCGCCGCAGTACTTTTGTTCCCACTGTCTTGGCGAAGGCAAAAAAGAGGAAGCCAATCGCTGGTTTTCTCTTTCACTTGAAATGGTGACACTCTTTTCGGTGTGTCTCGTATTGTTTTCCTGTGCCCTGTCAGACTGGATTCCGTTCTTTCTCGGTGCCTCTCAGGAGAATGCCGCCTTAATCGAAGAAATCCATGCCTTCAACAAAGGCTTTGTTCTGAACATTCCGCTCTGTCTTCTGCAATCGATTCTGGCCATGGCTGCCAACCTAAAAGGCGCACGAAAGGCCGTTTCTCTCTCTGTT
Source organism: Myxococcota bacterium (assembly GCA_045599245.1). Classification (GTDB taxonomy): domain Bacteria; phylum Myxococcota_A; class Bradymonadia; order UBA4248; family UBA4248; genus UBA4248. The sequence continues at coordinate 17,682 of JAZRVP010000057.1, read as the reverse complement.
GCCGTGACCGTAATCGTGGACACGGCACTCAATCTCATAGCCGTTCTCGTGTTTGATCTGGGGATGATGGGAATTGCTTTTGCGACCACACTGGCCACACTGGCAGCAGACATTGTGCTTGCCATTTGTGTTTTTGGCAAATCCAGTCCGCTTCATTTTCATTGGACCCCGATTAAGGCCAGTGACTGGCTTGAAACGTTCAAGCATGGAAGCAGCAACTTAACGAACAAGCTGCTTGTCATTCTCAGAACTTTGCTTCTCAACCGACTGCTGCTCCTTGCCGGCGGCGAAGCCGCACTGGGAATCATGTCAATTCTGTCCAATCTCAGCCATGTTCTGCTGGCTCCCGGTGTCGGAACGGGATGCACGAATTTCCTCATGACGGGCGTGTATTACGGCGAAGGTGACACGAAATCGCTCAAACAGATATTCAAAAACAATATTTTTTACTGTTTCGCCATGAATGGCGTAATTGCAATCCTCACGGCAATATTTGCCCCTTTGCTGTGCCATTTATTTGTCCAGGAACCCGGTGCATTTTTTGACAGTGTTGTCAGAGCGCTCAGGATTTATGCCATAGCCATTCCCTTTCTTGCCTGTGGTGAAGCCCTGTTTGGCTATATCCGAGGAACGGGTGATATCAAATATTCTCAAATCTGTTCTATTTTTGGGCAAATCGGACTGGCCGTTGCGATGTATGCCCTGTATGCAGTCATCGCCATTGACGGCCTGTGGCTTTCCTTTGCATTGGGCCCCATTCTTGCGATTGCCGCCAGTTATGTATGGCATCTATTGAGAACGCGGCACGAAAATGTTCCTGTTTTTTATCGATTATTGCAAGTCAGCGAAAAAATGATGACAAAAGATAAGAACACATTGGATGCCACTGTTTGCAGCGAAGAAAGCATTTGCAAAGCCTCCAGAGATGTACTCGATTTCTGCCGAGAAAAAGGGGCGGACAATGCGCTGTCCCAAAGGCTGTCACTGTGTACGGAAGAACTCGGCAGCTTTGTTCTCGAGCAGGCCAGAAAAGACGCCGCCGCGCCCTACTGCAATGTCCGGCTTTCCGAAAAAGACGGCGTATTTGAGCTTCGCATCAGAGACTTTCTCAAGGCTTATGAAGTAAAGAAAGACGACGAGCCGTTCATCCTTCCCGATGGAGAAATTTGCTCGGATTTTGCGGTTCAAATTGTGTACAAACTGGCACCCGATACGCATTTTATCCGCTTTCTGAACACGAACACGCACATTATAAAAGCCGGGTGTATCGGCAACGCCGATAGCCCGGCTCCTTCGCACGACGTATGCACCAAAGGTGCATAGACGTGCCTATTCTGCAATTATATGGTTTAATTCACCTTCTGTTCGATTTCGCAATTCTTGCTGCAGGAGCTCTCGTCGGTGCCGTTTTTATCCCCGTCATCGCACTGTTCATGGGCTTCATCGAGAACGCCGTCGCCGCATCGAGCATCATATCGACATTCGCTGTTGCATCGGCCATAGCCGCCGATATTGTTCTCTTTGCCATCGTCACATTCTTCGCCCTCGACCGTATCGACACTCCCATCGCCGCATTGCGGCGGCATATAGGCACAGCCAATTCCGCAGCCATTGTAATCGCCGTTGTTTATCCCATCATCGCAGACCTCGCCAAGAAATGCACTCACAACGCCGTCACCGCAATACGGCTCCCTGCACTTCGTCGTGCAGGCATCTTCGTTTGAGTCATTGCCGTCATCGCACTCCTCGCCAATGCTCGCATCGACAAAGCCGTCGCCGCAGCCCGAAATGCGACAAGTCGGAAGACAAACCTGACCCTCGGCAACGCCATCGGTTCCGTCGCACTGCTCGTGCTCATCGCGATGATTATCACCACAGGTCACGATCTGACACTGCCGCTCCTGACCGACACCGATACACCAATCAGTATTCGTCTCGTCCGGTTCACACCCCTCGCCGGCCTCCAGTTTGCCATTGCCGCACCACGGCGCAATATGGCAGTCCGCAGAACACCCGTACGCGTGCTGAAGACTGACATCGTTGTGATCGCCCGGGAAATCGCACTCTTCTGCGCCGGCAACGATGCCGTCACCGCACCGGGAAACACACGTCGAGGCACCCATGTTCACAAACCCGGAAAGTGTCAGCTGATAGGTAGATGCACTCGTGTGCCGTTCCGCCTGGAACAATTTGATCGGATAAATGCCGCCAGCAAATATCTGATACTTTTCAACCCATGGATTGCCGCCGGAATGCGTCGTCGTGTTCAACGTCACGGATCCTGCCGTCTGACCATGAACCCCGCCGATATCGACGGCAAGTTTGCCATTGATAAACACCCAGACATCGTCATCCCCATAAAAATCGAGCTTTTCTCCGCCTTCAAACTTGAAGTACGTCGACAATTCAGAGGTAAATCCGAAATTCTTTCCCGCCGAATAATTCCCATAACCGCGATTCGTCAACGGGAAGAAATCCGTGCTTTCAAAACGATATTTGTTTGCATCAATGCGCTTAAGCGTCATATTTTCCTTAAACATTTGATTCATGCCCGGTGTATAGCGGTACCACATGTTAAATGATTCATGACACTGGATGATATTGGACGTCGTTTTCCCACTCCAAACCGGTTTTCCGTCGGCGCTCAACTCATTATTGACCAAACCACTCGTGCTGGCGTTGACATTTTCAAAATCAGGATGGCCGTAACCTTTTTTAAAGCATTTGGGATTCAATGCGACGATTTCATCCGTTGCATACCCGTCTCCGGTTCCATGCTCAGGCCAGCCACGGAAATCGTAATACGTAATGGGAACCGTAATGGTCGGAAGATCCTTTTGCCTGAAGTCCGTACACTCGTAGCCATTTTCTTTTTTGCACTGGCTCGAGCAGCCGTCTCCGGAAATGAGGTTGCCGTCATCACACTCTTCACCAGCCTCCCAAAGGGTCAAACCATCACCGCAGATCGGACGGCACTCATCATCGACGCACTCAAAAATTGTTTCAATCCTGCAGAGCGGATCGCAGCCATCGCCGGCCACTAAATCACCATCATCACATTCTTCTCCGACGTCGAGGTGGCCGTCGCCGCACGTTCCCTGTTCGCAGTTTTTCCCGTCGGCATCACAGTGCCATCCCTTCTGAAGCACGCAATCGATGCAGCCCGCAACAGAATCTTCACATGTTTCGAGGCCCTCCAGGATGCCGTCACCGCACGTCGTCGCTACGCACGCCGTACCGGCCGTTTCACACTTCCAGCCAGCCTGTACCTGACAATTTACGCAGCCTTCTGTCGGACCTGCCGAACCTTCATCACATGTTTCACCGCCATCGATAAAACCGTCGCCGCACGTCCCCGGGACACACGCAACACCCGGTGTCGGGCAATGATAACCCGTCTCGATTTTACATCGATCCGAACAGCCATCGCCGCTCACCGGCTCTTTTTTATCCTTATCGACGCCATCATCGCATTCCTCGGCACCGGCCACAATGCCATCCCCACACGATCGCGCCACACACTTTTTGCCGGCCTTCGGACAAATATATCCTGCCTCGATTGCACAAACCGATGAACAGCCATCGCCGCCATCCAGGTTGCCATCATCACAGGCTTCACATTTTTCGTTTTCGGGGTCTGCACAGGGCTTACCCGTTTCGATGTTCTGAATGACGCCGTCGCCGCAGATATGGGTCAGAACTCGGCTGCCGTCATCTCCCTCAACATACGCATAACCCTTTTCAATCTGACAAATGGCCGAGCAGCCGTCGCCGCTGTCTCGATTGCCGTCGTCACACGCTTCACCGCTGTCTATGGTGTTATTGCCGCACAGTATCGGCGTACACACGCTCAGTCCGGCTTCCGTCACGCAGGCAAAATTCGCCTCCATTGCGCACGTCGATGAACAGCCGTCACCGTCCTCTTTGTTGCCGTCATCACACTGCTCCTCATGGGATTTGCGGCCATCACCACAGTAGTTCACAAGCTTGCACTCCGAACTGCATCCCTCATACGACTCGCTCGTGTCCTGCGCACCCGAATCACATTCCTCGCCATTGGCCCTGTCAACCTCATCCCAAAGGCCATCACCACAGTAATGCGCTCTCTTACATGTCGTCGAACACTGATACGGTCCAATTCCGTATTCAACATTCATTTCAGCCTGGTCGCAGTCCTCGTTTTCCTCGAGATAACCGTTGCCGCATCCCACCGGCATGCATTCAAAGCCTTCGTACGGACAGATATAACCATCCGCAATCTCCTGACAGTCGGCCGAGCAGCCGTCGCCATCCTCCGTGTTGCCGTCATCGCAGACTTCGCCCGATTCGACCTCACCGTTGCCGCAATTCACGTTCTTTACGCACTCGCTTTTGCCGCCGACAATCGTGCACTCAAAACCGGCCTCAATCGACTGGCAATCGGCCGAACACCCATCCCTGCCTTCCTTATTGCCATCGTCACAGGCTTCGCCGGATTCGACAACCCCGTTGCCGCAGACGGCTTTAGCGTCCGGGTCTTTTTCAGGGTCTTTTTCAGGGTCCTTTTCAGGGTCTTTGCCCGGATCGTCGGAGTCATCGATATCTGTGCGCGAACACTTTCCGGTGTCCTTGCTGCACTCATAGCCGGATTCAACCGCCGAACAGTCAGCCTTGCAGCCATCGCCGTCGGCTGTATTGCCGTCATCACAGGCCTCGCCATCGTCCAGATTACCATTGCCGCAGAGGACATCCAGGTCTTTCTGTTCTTTATTTGACGACGAATCATCGCCGCACCCCATGGCAAAGAAACAGGCCAATATTGAAATCATAAGAACTTTTTTCGACATATCAGGTTCCTCTTTCGTTGAGAGACGCTCACGATGCGTCTAAATATTTTTACAATCATATCGGAAGTTTATACGTATTTCTTTTTTGAAAAGTGGAGGGGCATGCCTATTTCGCGCTGCGAAATACGGCAATGCCGACGCGCCGTGCCCAGGTACGGCGCGCCCACGGCTATCGGCTATGCCGATACGCCGTGGGAAAGCATCCATCAATTCACCTTTTGCTCGATTTCGCAATTCTTGCTGCAGGAACTCTCGGCGGTGCCGTTTTTGTTGCCGTCATCGCACTGTTCATGCGCTTCATCGAGAACGCCGTCGCCGCATCGAGCATCATATCGACATTCGCTGTTGCATCGGCCATAGCCGCCGATATTGTTCTCTTTGCCATCGTCGCATTCTTCGCCTTCAGCCGTATCGACACTCCCGTCGCCGCATTGCGGCGGCATATAGGTGCAGCCCAGACCGCAGCCGTTGTATCCGCCATCGTTAATGCCATCGTCACAGACCTCACCGAGAAATGCACTCACAACGCCGTCGCCGCAATACGGAGCATGGCACTTCGTCGTGCACGCATCTTCGTTTGAGTCATTGCCGTCATCGCACTCCTCGCCAATGCTCGCATCGACAAAACCGTCGCCGCATCCGGAAATGCGGCATGTCGGAAGACAAACCTGACCCTCGGCAACGCCATCGGTTCCGTCGCACTGCTCGTGCTCATCGCGATGATTATCACCACAGGTCACGATCTGACACTGCCGTTCCTGACCGACACCGATACACCAATCAGTATTCGTCTCGTCCGGTTCACAGCCCTCGCCGGCCTCCAGTTTGCCATTGCCGCACCACGGTGCAATACGGCAGTCCTCAGAACACCCGTACGCATGCTGAAGATTCTCATCCTTGTGATCGCCCGGAAAATCGCACTCTTCTGCACCGCCGACAACCCCGTCGCCGCAAACCGTCTGACATGTACTTTTGCCCATGTTCACAAACCCACTCAACGTCACCTCATAAATTGAGCCTGACAAACCGTTGGAACATCGTTCTGCATGGAACATGCGAATCGAATAAATACCACCGGGATAGATGTTGAGCTTTTTAGCCGCCTCTTCATTGAGCACAATCGGCGATCGATAATGCACGTGCATGCACCCCAAATCCAGTGCCTTGCGATCGTTGATGAAAACCCAGGCATCGTCGTCGCCGTCAAAGATGAGTTCTTCCCCGCCCTTGTATTTGAAGTAGGTCACGAATTCGGACGTATATTTTCCCGAATTTGAAGCGCGAGGAGACACCCCCGGCGCGTGATATCCCTGATTTTCAATCGGGAAAAAGGCGTTGCTGGCAAAATGATATTTGTCTGGACTGTTCGGATCCTGCGCAAGAGTCAGATTTGAATGAATGGTAACATTCAGCCCGGGAATATCGCGATACCACCAGTCAAAGACTTCAGGACACGTGTACGATTTTCCCAGATTGACTTTATCTGCGGTGTTATTGACGAAGTTGGGATGAAGTGAAAAATCAGAGGCCGGTCTGAGGACGGGTTTGCCGTCTGCAGTGAGCTGCTCGTAAACCGTATTTTGGCAATACTGATCCTCGCAATAGGACTGGAAATCGGGCAGCGGATAATTCACTGCAGGGAACGATGCCATTCGATAGCCTGAACTCTGTTTGCAGGTTTGCGGCAGGGAGTCAAAAAGTTCCTGAGAGAGGAAGCCGTCGATTGATCCCGAGGAATAACCGCCATCCGCCCAGCTTCGAAAATCGCGATACGTCATGGGAATTTGAATGGTCGCGGGATTGGGGGCTGAAAAGTCGGTGCATTGATAACCTTTTTCAATTTTGCAGGCACTGGAGCAGCCGTCACCGGAGATGAGGTTGCCGTCATCGCACTCTTCACCGGCCTGCCAAAGGGTCAGACCATCGCCGCAGATTGCTTTGCAGGAATTATCGACGCAATCAAAAATGGCTTCGATTTCACAAACCGGATTGCAGCCGTCACCGGCGTCATTATTGCCGTCATCGCACGCTTCCCCGACGTCGAGGTGGCCGTCACCGCACGTTCCCTGTTCGCAGTTTTTGCCGTCGGCATCACAGTGCCATCCCTTCTGAAGCACGCAATTGATGCAGCCCGCAACAGAGTCTTCACATGTTTCGAGGCCCTCCAGGATGCCGTCACCGCACGTCGTTGCGACGCACGCCGTACCGGCCGTTTCACACTTCCAGCCAGCCTGTATCTGACAGTTTACGCACCCTTCTGTCGGACCTGCGCTCCCTTCATCACATGTTTCACCACCATCGATAAAACCGTCGCCGCACGTCCCCGGGACACACGCAGCCCCCGGCGTCGGACAGTGAAATCCCGTCTCGATTTTGCATCGATCCGAACAGCCATCGCCGCTCACCGGCTCCTTTTTATCCTTATCGACGCCATCGTCGCATTCTTCGGCACCGGCCACGATGCCGTCACCGCACGATCGCGCCACACACTTTTTGCCGGCCGTCGGACAGATATAACCAGCTTCAATCGCACAAATCGATGAACAGCCATCGCCATTATCTGCATTGCCATCGTCACAGGCTTCACATTTTTCGTTTTCGGGGTCCGCACAGGGCTTACCCGTTTCGATGTTCTGAATGACGCCGTCGCCGCAGATATGGGTCAGAACGCGGCTGCCGTCCGCTCCCTCGACATACGCATAACCCTTTTCAATCTGACAAATGGCCGAGCAGCCGTCGCCGCTGTCTCGATTGCCGTCGTCACACGATTCACCGCTGTCTATGCTGTTATTGCCGCACAGTATCGGCGTACACACGCTCTTTCCGGCTTCGGTCACGCAGGCAAAATTCGCCTCCATCGTGCACGCCGCTGAACAGCCGTCACCATCCTCTTTGTTGCCGTCATCACACTGCTCCTCATGAGATTTGCGGCCATCGCCGCAGTAGTTCACGAGCCTGCACTCCGAACTGCATCCCTCATACGACTCGCTCGTGTCTTCCGAACCCGAATCGCATTCCTCGCCGTTGGCCCTGTCAATCTCGTCCCAAAGGCCATCGCCGCAGTAATGTGCAAACTTGCACGAGGTCGAACACTGATTTTTCCCCGTCCCGTATTCGACGTTCATTTCAGCCTGGTCGCAGTCCTCGTTTTCCTCGAGATAACCGTTGCCACATCCTTCGGGGACACAGTCGTAACCGGCATCCGGACAGATATAACCCTCTTCAATGGTCTGGCAGTCGGCCGAGCAGCCGTCGCCATCCTCGGTGTTGCCATCGTCGCAAACTTCGCCGTCATCGACTTCGCTGTTGCCGCAATTGACACTTTTGGTACAAATGCTTTTGTTTTCGACGATCGTGCACGTAAAACCGTCTTCAATCGACTGACAATCGGCTGAACAGCCGTCGCCGGATTCCTTATTGCCATCGTCACAGGCTTCGCCGGACTCAATGATTTCGTTGCCGCATGCGGATTTTGGCTCGTCGGGGTCATCATCCTCGATATCTGTATCGGTGCGCGAACATTTTCCGGTGTCTTTGCTGCATTCATAACCGGATTCAACGGCCGAACAGTCGGCCTTGCAGCCATCGCCGTCGGCTGTATTGCCGTCATCACAGACCTCGCCATCGTCCAAACTGCCATTGCCGCAGAGAACATCGGGGTCTTTCTGTTCTTTTTTTGACGACGAATCATCGCCGCACCCCATGGCAAAGAAACAGGCCAATAAAGACACCATTAATATTTTTTTCGACATTTCAGGATCCTCTATGTGATTTTTCCGAGAGCCGGTTTTTCTGCCCCCCTGTGAAGGCATGCTGCCGCCCGCCAAAACGAGGTTTCATAGCCGAAAACGGCTCCAAATACCAGACCGCGTGTATTGGCGAGGCCAATAGCGCGGTCCAGGCGAGCCGTATGCACCGGCGGTGCATAGGCGCGCCACCAAAAAGCAGATACAAATCGGGCGATATATGCTAACTAGCGAGTTTGTCAGACATTTCGTCTGAGATTTGCGAGGATTAAAGGGGTTATGCGCACATATCCGGTATATACAGTCACGCCCAAAGCGGAAAAGAGCCTGAGAAATGGTCATCCATGGGTTTATGGGGAAGAAGTCGTCCAAATGACGCAGGAGGCGTCAGACGGGGAAATCGTCGATGTCCGTTCGGGCAAAGGGGCCTATCTCGGGTCAGGGTGGGTCAGTCAAAAGAGCAAGATTCGGGTTCGGGTGATATCGAGCAATGCGAACGACAAGTTTGACGAAGCGTTTTTCAAGCGCCGAATACGGTATGCGCTGGACTATCGCAAGTGTGTGATGGGAGAGGATTTTCGGGCATGCCGGCTCATTTTTGGGGAATCGGATCAGTTTCCGGGCTGGGTTGTGGATCGATTTGACGACATTTTGGTCATTCAGTCGATGTCGGTCGGGATCGAGACCCGCAAGGCGATGCTGTATCGAGTTCTCGTCGAGACACTGCGCGAGATGGGGGAAAAGATCAGTGCAATTTATGAGCGCGGGGATGTTGCGACACGTCTATTGGAGGGGCTGGATCAGTCGAAGGGATTTTATGCGATGGATGACCTTCGGACGGATTTGGACGGCCATGTGGAGATCATGGAGAACGGAATTCGGTTCGATGTGGACTACATCAACGGTCAGAAGACGGGATATTTTCTGGACCAGAAGTACAATCGACGTGCCGTGATGGCACTTTCGAGAGGGAAACGGGTTCTGGACTGTTTCACGCACACGGGAGCGTTTGCACTGCACGCGGCGATGGGCGGAGCGGCGCACGTGACGGCGGTTGACATCTCGGAGACGGCGATTGACCAGGCCCGTGCGAATGCCGAAAGAAACGGCATAAAATCGATGGAATTTGTGTGTGCAAACGTGTTTGAGCTGTTGACGGACAGATGGGAGCGCAATGATCGGACGGATGATTTCATCATTCTGGATCCTCCGGCGTTTACGAAGAGCCATGCGACGGCCAGGGATGCGTATCGCGGGTACAAGGAAATCAATCTGAAGGCAATGAGGCTGCTGCCGCGCGGGGGTTATCTGGCGACGTGTTCATGTTCTCATTTTATGAAAGACGACATGTTCAGACAGATGCTCTCGGAAGCGGCGCACGATGCGAATGTTTCACTTCGTCAGATAGAAGGCAGGCAGCAGGCGCCGGATCATCCCATTCTGCTCTCGGTGCCGGAAACAAATTACCTCAAATTTTATCTTTTCCAGGTCGTTTAATTTTGCAACTGATATATAATTGCAAAGAATATTCGCCGTGCGTGCACAAGTATGGCACAAATCGCGGCATTCCCTCATTTCATGGCGAGTTTGTTATGTCCCGTTTTTTATTATTTCCGGCCATTCTATGCGCGTTTCTAGCATCTGCCTGCAACTATGCGTCTGTCGAATCCGCCAGCCTGGTTGAAAAGGGCATAAAACAATACGAAGCCAAGAGCCTGAACAAAGCCATGGCGACGTTTCAGACCGCGATTGATCGCGACTCAAGCAATGACAAAGCGCACTACTATATGGCGCTTATCGACATGAATTTCCGCGATTATACGGCGGCGATTCAGAAGCTCGATCTGGCGGTTGGCTGTGCACCGGATATTCCCGTATATCCGTACACACTGGGTCTTGCCTATTCGGAAAAAGCCGAAGAGCTCGTGGCAAACGGAAGCCTGGACGAAGCGGAAGCCGCCTATAATTCATGTGTCAAATCGATGAAAAAAGCGATCGCCCTGGATCCGTTTTATGCAGAGGCACAGCTTCAGCAGGCTCGATGTCATCTCGGCGTCAAAGAGTATTCCGAAGCAGTCGATGCTTATGAATCCTCGATTCGTTCCGATCCCATGCTTAAAACATCCAAAGGCACGGCCCTTCACTACAAAGAGCTCGGGATGCTGTATGCGCGATTTGGATTTTTCTCACTGGCAGTCACGGTCCTGAGCAACGGCATTCTGAACAACGTGACGGACGGTTCACTCGAAATCACGGTAGCGAACGTCATGTTTGAAATGGAACGTTATGAAGAGGCATTTGCGCACTACAATGCCGCGAATACGAACCTTGAAAACAAAGGCGAATCGAGAATTGTAGCCCTTCCGGCCCTTTTGGGCGCGGCCATGTCGCAGTATGCCATAGCCAAACAAATGTCCAAATCCGACAAGCAGAGAAATGCCCTCGATCATTACATCGAGTCAAAGAAATGGTTCGATTTATACGTCCAGAGTGCCGTCAATGAAGAAGAAAACATCCGACGAGCCGATGCCGTTGCGCGCATCAAAGAAATCGACGAAATTCTGAGCGGTGAGGAAATCTGATGTTTTCATTAACACCGTGTGGTCGTGTCCAGACGCCTTCTCAAAAAGTCCTTTCCGTAGCATTTTCATTGGACGGAAACCTGTGTGCCGCCGCTGATCGCGACGGCTTCATTCATGTCATTGATGTCGCAGGCGGCAGTATCGTTCGGAAGTTCAAACAGCAGCACGTCGAATTCATCTACACCCTGGCCGTACATCCCCAAACCGGGCACCTGTTTTCTGCCGGCAAAGACAAAAGCATTCGCGAATGGGACTGGGAAAGCGGCAGTTTTATTCGCGACTATGCCGAGATTTTTGCACCGGGCGGCATGAAATCCGCGCCGTCCAAAAGCCTCAAACCGACGACAAAAAGCCACAAAATGACCATTCTTTCCATTGCCCTGGACGGCGAACTCATGGCAACAGCCAGTCAGGACACGATGGTTAAACTCTGGAAAAATGGCGAGCCTGTCAGAACCTTTGACTGGCATTCAGGCCCCGTGACCTGCGCAAGATTTCAGCCGGGATCGCGAGTCCTTTTCTCGGCCTCAAGAGACAAAACCATTCGTTCATGGGATGATGTCACGGGCGCACTCATTCATAAATATACCGGTCATCTCGGCGAAATCATTGCACTCGAATTCATCGATGCCGAACAGTTCGTCTCCGTCGATGTCTATGGAAAAGTGCTCAAATGGCACGTCAGCAGCGAATCCTTTGACGAAATTATCTACGAAAGCCAGGATCGGGTAATATGTGCCCATCTCGTCCAAAACACGAGCTGTCTGCTGCTCGGATGCGAAAACGGAAACATCGAGGTCATTGATCTCAAACGCGAGGTTCCGACCCTATCCGTTCATGAACACAGCAGTGAAATTCGTTCCATTCAATCCAATGCATCCGGCATTATCGCATCCTCCGATAACTCCGGAAAAGTCACCCTGTGGAATTTTTCCGATGTACGGGGAGAATCATAATGCGCAAAACCATTCTATTAATAACCGCCGCCGTCATGCTGACAGCCATCGGGTGCAACAAGAAAGCTGAAACGACCTCCGTCACCGAAAGCACGATGAAAAAGCTTGAAACACAAAAGCTGAGCACCTTCGGACTCGATGTTCAAAAAGTCGATATGAACGACGACGGCAAACCCGATCAGACGATTTATACCAAAGACGGTGTGATGCAGTATGCCGTTCGCGATTTCAACTTTGACGGCGTCAAGGATATGACCGAATTCTATGAAAATGGCGTCCATGTTCGCGACGAGATCGATCTCGATTACGATGGCATTTGCGATGTCATTGTGACCTATCAAAATGGTCTTCCGGTCAAAAAAGAATTCTCGATCGACTTTGAGGGCAACCGTCATGGCACGCAGTATTTCAATTCGGAAGGCAAACGAACCGAAATCCACCGCGATACCAACAACAATGGCGTAGAAGATACGATCGAGTATTACAATCCCGGCGAAGATACGCCCTATAAAACCGAAAAAATCCAGGAAAACCTGTAACTTATGAGCGAAGTATCCAAAAGCTGTTTTTATTCCATGCAGAGCGTCTTTGTCGCGTCGGATTTTCTGCCCTATGCGACGCAGGCTCTGTTTCAGGCGTACGATGTAGCCATGACGGCGTGTGCGCCACTGACCTGTTTCCACGTCCTTGAAAAATTTCCCGACATCATTCGCGGCATGCTGTTTCCATACGCGGCTCTGGGGAGCGACGAGGTGGATATTCTGAATGAAGTCCGGATCGGGACGGAGGAACGCGGGCGCAAATATCTCGAAAGTGTGATGGAAGCGAATGCGGCGCATGTGCGTCTGAAGGTGGATTTTGCGCGAGATTCGATGGCGAAATCGATTCTCCATGCGGCCTCGGAATGCAATGCAGACCTGATTTACTGCGGAGCCTACGGGACGAAACCGCATACGACGGGCAGCATCGGAAGCATGGCGGCGACTTTTATTGCCTATACGCGTGTTCCCCTCTATCTCATCAAGGATCCGACCCATCGCGGACCTCACAAGAAGATTCTCGTAGCCTTTCTCGATCCGGCATATTCGGCCAATCTTCTGGCCTGGGCCGTTTCATTTGCCATGTTTTATCCCGATTCGGACGTCGAAATCGTGACGCCGGTTCCTGATCTTCTGCGCGCGGATCCGTTCGGCGACTACCAGGGAGCCGCCCCGTCGGAGCGTCAGATTAAAGCCGCCACGGAACACGTAACCCACCGTGCAAAGCAAGCAGTCCAGGCTCTGAGCGTACCATTTGTCTATGAACAGCACGCGGGAGCACTCTCGTTCAGACAGCATGCGCCTGTAATGCCGTCCGCAAGTGCGGTTCTCTCCGTTGCCGATGAAATCGGTGCCGATCTTCTCGTCATTCCGACGGCTCCGCCTTCACTCAATGTCGATAATACACTTCGCGAAACTGCGCGAAATATCACCGAATACGCCAATCAAAACTGTCTCGTCATACCCTCGACATTTTTGAAATAATACGTGGGACGTGCCTATGCGAAACGCATACGGCACGTTTTGGCCCGGGCTATCGGCTGCGCCGATACACCCGGGCATTTTTTAAGGGACCGAAACTCGCCGTGTCGCGGCAGCCGCCCTATCGTGATGGAAAAACATGATCGACCAATTGCTTCAAACCATTCTGACTGCTTTTGACAAACGCGCCCAGGCCCCGAATGCATCGCTTGATGATGCCCATGCTGCGTTTGAAACATTTCTCACTGCCCTTGAAAACGGAACGGTTCGATCCGCCGCACCGGATGAAAACGGCGTTTTTCAATGTGATACACGTGTCAAGCAGCTCATTTTGTTCGGCTTTAAGCTGGGGCATCTCGTCGAAGCACACGATGCCTCTTTTCACTTCTGCGACAAACACAATCTCTGGCCAAAAGAGGACAATCTTTCAAGCCGGACGGTTCGTATTGTCCCGGGCGGAACAAGTGTGAGACGCGGTGCATATCTCGGCAATAATGTAACCATCATGCCGCCGGCATACGTCAATATTGGAGCCTGGATTGGTCAGGAAACGATGATTGATTCGCATGCCCTTGTTGGATCGTGTGCCCAGATCGGAGCCAGATGTCATATTTCCGCCGCCGCACAAATCGGTGGTGTTCTGGAACCCGTCGGGGCTCTTCCCGTCATTATCGAAGACGATTGCTTTGTCGGCGGCAACTGCGGGATTTATGAAAGCACACACCTTCATTCCGGCGCCGTTCTGGCTGCCGGCACGATTCTCACGCGTTCGACCCCCGTCTTTGATCTCGTGAACAATCAGGTCATTCGTCCCATCGACGGCATTCTTCATATCCCGCAAAATGCCGTTGTGGTTCCGGGAGCGCGATCGATTCAAACAGAGTTTGCGAAACAATATGGCTTAAATGCTTATGCTCCGCTCATCATCAAATACCGTGATGACAAAACAGACGCCTCACTCACCCTGGAAAAATTGCTTCGATAAAACCCGCCCTCAGAAAAACAGAGGGCAAAAAAGCACAAAGAAAAAGGTGCCGTGCCTTAATTGCACGCATTTTTCCTGTAATTGCACCCGCCGCTCTGACAAATTTCTTCAAACTGCCAGAAACTGCCGTTACAGGAATAAAGGCGTCCGTCCACACATCGTTTGTCACCGGCAAGCGACATGACGCCGTCAGCAGTACAGTTTTCACACGCGCCGCTGGTTGCTGAAAGCCCAAGACAAAACGGTTCCCATTGACCATGATTGCAGGTGTAAATGGTGCGTTGTTCTGTCTTGCCATCGCCATCATGACACTCACCGCATTCCGTTTCAGAACGGCAGGAGACCCCGTTTGTGCACTGTTCAACCGTCCACTCTCCGTTGGAACACACATGAACCGCGCCATCCGTGCATTTAATGTCGTCATTTTTACAAATTCCGCAATCATTGTCGTGACAAGAAACAGCCGCATTATTCCAAATGCACTCGGTTTTCACCCAATCCCCTGATTGACACACACTCCGAACACCGTTAGTGCAAGTTGTTGAGTCATCTTTGCATATCGAACACACGGCATAATCAACACTGCACTGTTTAGAAGAACATCTCTGAACTTCACTCCAAATGCCCTCCCAGCACTGAAAAATGATGCCATGTTCGCACTTTTGCTCATCCTCACTGCACCCTTTCAGAGCACAAGCGCCTTTGGAACAAGTCTGATCAGGAGGACATTCCGCAGGCTCCTGCCACCGTCCTTCGATACATTCCTGAAAGAGAAAATCATCCACACACCTCGTGTCCAAATCATTACAGTCATTGCAGCTCGTTTCGTCGTCCGCACACCCGTAAACGCATTCAATATCCTGAACCCAGGTGCCCAAAACGCATTTTTGAATCATGTCATCACGACAGGTAATTTCATCAGATACACAAGCAGCGCATCCACTTCCATCACTCAAACAACCATATTCACCGCAGGAGTCATCGGCATCACTCCAGCTGCCGTTGATACAAGTTTTAATTCCATTATCTTCGCATTTAATTTCACCATTAATACATTCACCGCATTGATTATCATGACAGGAATACAGACATGACAGAATGCCTGCCTTTCCAAGTTCACAACTCACAATTATTCCGAGGTTATCTTGATTATCAGAACATTTCTGACTTTCATCAGAACATTCGAGACCGATATATTTATCAAATTTATATTCTTCAGGCACTTCAGCTTCGCCGTCACAAATTCCATTGACACAAACGACACCATATTCACATTCTTTTTCGCAATGACAACGGCCATCGATAAAAGAGCCGCCGGTCGCGAGGCAAAGGTTTTCGTAACTGGAAAAATGGGCAGTCAAACCATCAGAACAGCCATTAACCCCCATCAGCAAGGAGCATCCTAAGCAGAAAAGAAATAAATTATTCTTCACCATTATTCATTTCTCCTTCGCCGGAATGCTCAACAGGGGTATCAGAATCCGGTGTTTTTTCGGGATCGCCGGGCAGTTCATCATTTTCACCGCTATCAGGGGGCTCGTTATTCTCATTATCACCTGTATTTTCAGGCGTTTCTGAACTTTCATCATCTGCTTCATTGCCTGTATTTTCGGGCGTTTCTGAACTTTCGTCATCTACATCATTGCCTGTATTTTCAGGCGTTTCTGAGTTTTCGTCATCTGCTTCATCGCCTGTATTTTCGGGCGTTTCGTTTGTTATATTTTCATCATTATTTTCAGGTTCATCATTTGCAGTCGAAATGCCACCATGATAATTTGCGCAATAAAGCGACTTATCCATTTCGATACAGAAGATACCCTCACCACAAGTCACATCGGCGCATTGACACAGCTGAATACTGGAATTCCAGATGCCGCCGGAAAAAATACACCATTGTTCGGAGGAGAGGGAAGGGTCTTCGCAAGCGAACAAACTGAATCCAAGAGCCCAAAACACGAACCCCAAAAGCTGCCGTTTCATCACAGAGCCCATCCACTAAAAAGTCATATTAAAAGAAGCGCCATAAGGAGAAATGCTTACCGAATTTTTGACTTCAGATTTTGCTTTACTGTAACGGTGTCCGGCAATACTGGCGACGATGGTTCCAGCGACGGTCAATCCGATACCTGTTCCCAAAAGAGTCCAGCCGGCGATGTAACCATTTTTCATCACAAGTTTATGTATTGAATTAACTTCAAGATAATTGTTTTTTTGGCTCACTGCGAGTCCTGTGCCGGTACCGGAAAGAATAAGACCGGCGATACCGATGCCGATGCCAGTCCACATGACGGAACGATAATGGCCGATACTGCCTTCATTCATCAATTTAGCATTTGTTTTTTCAAGGGACTCAATCTGCTCAGTCATGAGCGTAATAATATCATTTTTTTGTTCAATAGAAGCCTGTGCACTTTCAGGATTTTCCATTTCATAGCGTTTGTACCAGATTTGTTTAGCCAAATCAGGAGTGGCATCCAGCGAGACCGTGCTGTCGGTAGCCTTCTGAAAGTAAAGCATGGCATTGTCGAAATCACCGGTCATCTCCAAATTGAGTCCGGTATAATAAAGGAGCGCGGGAGAAAAAGAGCAGATATCCATGAGTCGTTTAGAAACATCAAGAGCCTTGTCATATTTTTCCTGCTCATAATAAGCCTGCATATCATGGAGACCTTTGTTCCATTGAGGATTATTTGCAATTGAAGCGCAATCCTCAGCGAATGAGAAAGAAGCCATTGAAAAGCAGAATATCGCCAGGAAAGGCAAAAAAATGATACTTCGTATAAGACGCAAGACGAAACTCCTCACAATCTCTGTTGTAAAAACTCCGAAAGGCAGATACATCAATATACCGAAAAAAGCCAGGCTTAAAGCCTGTCTGAGTTGTTTATTGGTTACTACTCACTGGGGCTCTGCCCCAACCCCCATTTAAGGAAGGTCTCATTAATTGTTTTTTGGGGCTCTGCCCCAAACCCCGCTGGGGCTTTGCCCCTGTCCTCAGTGAGCAAATGAAATGCACTTCGTTTCCCGAGCCTGTCGGCTCTCCAACTCGTTCATTTCATTTGCTCAC
>JAZRVP010000056.1:0-11491 GCA_045599245.1 Myxococcota bacterium | reverse complement strand
TTTCTGCCTTAAAATATCGTTTTGTTCAGAGATTCTCTGAGATGATTTATTTTTTCGTGAGACTTTTTCGTTCATGACGAACAGCATCAACCTTGTTCAAAAACTCACCAGCCTTTGTACTATTGTCTTTTGTCACTGCACACCGGCTGCGAAGTTCGTGATTATTCGCACAGCTAATCGTCACGCACTTACGGAATGAAAGAATATAACAAATCGGAAGCATGATAACGCCAAATATCAATAATGCTAAGAATATATATTGACCATTTGAAACGCCAAGGACAGTTCGGAATACACCCCAGAGTATTCCAGACACACCGATCAATGCCAAATCCATAATCATAAACTGACGACGCGATTCCTCATGGATGCCGAGTGCCTGTATTTGTTCAAGATCGTGCATCTCATAACTGATTTTGTCACTCGTATAACCTTCAACGCGCCAGATTCTCATGTTTGTGAGATATAATGCATCAAATTTGGCGATTCCGACTTCATTTTCGATGAATTTGTTCTCAAAAAATACATCATCAAACGTTATTTCGCGTTTCCGGCGTTTTGAATTGACGATTCTTGTCGCTTCAACCGGTCTTTTTCTCGGAACCGCGACGACACCGTTATTGCGTTTCGGCATGCCCTCGGTCACTGAATTCTGTTTCGGACTGTCACTGGAGGAATCATCCGGCTTGTTTACCAACCCTGGCTCCTTGCGGATTGCATCCGATTCTTTTTCTCGAATCTCATTGGCCAAGAGCAAATTCAGTTCGTCTTCTTTTGCAAAAAGGCGATGAAGCTCACTCTGACCCGATTTCTGTGAAGCGCCCGCACTCTCTTCAGACTCATCCAGAAGCAGGCGACGAAGTTCATTACGATTCCGGATTTTGAAACGTTCCGAATTGCCTTCCTGTTCGATGATCGAAAGAGAATCACGGCTGCGCGTGCTGCTATCGATCGGATTTCTGAGCGTCGGAGAGGTTTCCGTCAGACCAGGGTCTTTCTCGCTGTACCATGCCGAATCGAGATCGCTTCTTTTGCGAATTTTGAACACTTCAGACGGATTTTCGTCTTCGTCGTCATCCTGTACACGTTTTTTTGTCTTCGTCTGGACAAAAGAGCCACCCTCGGCAGTCTGAGCAGCTTCAAGAGCCTCAAGAAGAGCCTGTGTTCTCTCAAGAATTGTTTCGTTGATTGAACTGCCTGATGCGGCTGCTTTTCGCGCCGCCTCAACCGCTGCATACGCAGCCACAATTTCCTGACTTGTATGCGTCGGACGGATCATCTCCGGCTTGGCATCAGAAACCGTAGCATCGCTCTCACCAAGTGCTGCCGTTAAATCATCTTCGAGCAAACTGTCTTTTTCTTCGTGATGAAGAAGTTCCTGTCTCCTCTCAACACTGGCACGATTCCCTGTTCGTCTCATTCTGAATCGCGCACGTGTCTGCATGCTGTCCGCATCTTCTGCGATTTCACCCGGCAGCAACGACGCCTCTTCGCGATTCATTACGACAGGCGCTTCTGTTATCGCCTGAGCCTTGCTGCACAAGTCAGCCGACACCTTGTCTGACAAATCATGGACAAACGGCTCCGTCACGGCATCTTCAATCTTTGCCTGTTCAAACGGCCTCACGCGTGCTTTTTGACGACGTTCATCGGCTCGACGGCTCGACATCGGTGCTATGCCATGAAGTGTCTTGAGCGGCATCACAATATCAGGTTTCTCACTTCCGATATCTTTTGACAAAGCCGTGTCACCTTCGTTCGAGACACCAAAACACCCCAATGTCTCAACGACTTCTTCGACGTCTTTGAGTGTTTCACTCTCTTTGTCCGCCTCTTCTGACTCGACTTCAACCTTTTGGATTTCCACACTTGGTAAAAGTGCATTCGTGCCAAATCGAGACGTCAGCTCACGTTTTGATTCACATTCTTCGTCATACCGAATTTGTTCTTCCTCAAGCAGACGAATCTCTTCAAGACGCTGAAGCATCGACTGATGATCCAACGGCACAGGCTCATCGCTCACTCGCACGCCACCATTCAGAGTCGGCACCACGCTTGATGTTGAATCCGGCTCCAGAGGAATTTCAATACTTGCGAACTCCGAAGCATCACCGCCAGGAAACGCTTCTGTTCCTTTCAAATTCCTTTTTGCGACAAAATTCGCGTCGATCACATACGTTGCCTCTTCCGGACTCGCTTCTTTGACACCATCCGATGAGAGACTCCGAAGTTTCTCAAACAGTTCATCCGCCTTTCCGACTGACTTGTCTTCATGCAAAAATTCGCCATCTCGTTTTTGGTCATTCGCCCCCAGTCCCGTCCCCAAATTCAGATTGGCCGTATCCTCCGTGACTCCCACACTATTCAACAACGGCTTCTTTTCTTCAGAGTTCTTCGGCTCATCAACGGCTGCTGACACACTTTCGGCCTGTTCCGGTTCTTTCTTCACTTGCTGTGACGCTTCTGCGAGCTTTGGTTCATCGCCGGGTTTCGACTCCATGCCGTCACTCTCAGCCCCTTTCATCGACCGTCTTAACTCTTCTACGATTTTTGACTCGTCGATGCTCTTTTGCAATTCTCTGCGGCCCTTTTCCGACTTTTTATCATCGACATCCGCCTTAACAGGCTCTTTGTCAAACACACTGAGCCCGCCTAATACCTTTGTCTCTTCTATCCTGTTTGTTTCAGCCGAAACACTGACACTTGACGAATGACCGGCCTCAACCTGGCGGACGCCATGAAATGCACCATAAGACAAGTCTTTCATCGAAAGCCCGTTGCCAAGTTCCCACGTACTCGACACCGAATCCATTCCCTGAATAATGCTAAAGGATATATCCCCGCTCGGTTTCGCGATTTCATTGAGTTCAATGACCTCTTCTTCCGAACTCAATACATAATCCGCACTCACCGACTGATAGGAACCCGGTCGAACGTCATTATCTTCGGATTTATGGTCTTTCTTCTCGACGAAATCTGTATTGTCGGACTTATTTTTGCCTTTTTCGAGCCATTTTGCGACTTCCGGAGATGCCAGATCTGCCTCAAGAGAAGCCAAATCCAGTTTTTCATCCCCGTTTTTTGGGGATGCTTCCGCCTTTTGCCGGGCTTCTTCTTCTGCCTTTATTTTGGCTTCTTCTTCTGCCTTTAATTTGGCTTCTTCGGCCTTTTGCCGGGCCTCTTCTTCGGCCTTTAATTTGGCTTCTTCTTCTGCCTTTATTTTGGCTTCTTCTTCTGCCTTCTGACGTTCTTGCTGAGCAGCTTCGCGATCTCGTTTTGCCGCATATTCAGCCATTTCCTGGAAAAAGTATGGATTGGCATCGACTACTGTCTCTAATCGTGGCGGTTTTTTTGGCTCCGGAGCCGGTTTAGCCACAACTTTTGGATCTATTTTCGTCTCCTCTCCAGCATCCTGTTCCGGCTCATCACCAAAAATCCCTTCAAGAATCGGCAGCTTGCACGCATCTATCCACGTCTTATCCGGCAATACGCGGATCTTTGTATCCCTCTGAATCGTTTCCACTTGTGCAAGATGAATGAGTTCTTCGTCATTCGTTATCTCGGCGACGAAAAACGATGTCTTTACCAAATATCCCGGCATACATTATCTCCTGAAGGCTTCATGACGGCGCCAAAAGCCCTATCTTTTACAAAACGCGCTCTATTTGTCCGGCCTCGGCACTACCCAAGGGAAACCATCGCTTCAATCAGTGCATGGGCACTGGCATAACACTCGGATATCGATTGTGCTTCCATATACGCCGGCGTTGTCACGATCCGAAGCCGTTCATCCACACAGGCTTCACACGCTGAACACGGAACATGAACTGCGCCCATGGCTTCGCAAACCTGACTCGTCTTTTCATCCCGGCCAATCGTCATTCGGACGCCTTCGCGGCCAAAAAGACGCGCAGCAATGACAGGCGCGATACACATAAACCCGAGAACTTTTCCCATCTTATGGGCCTCTGTCAGCTTCGCTTCAAGTTCGGAATCAACGCTGCAGTCTGCCCCCTTGTGCGCAAAGTCACACAAATTCAGTGCCGCTCCAAATCCACCCGGCAACACGATCCCATCAAACTCGCTGATCTCAAGCAAAGACAACGGTTTTATTGAGCCTCGCGCTATTCGGGACGATTCCACAAGAATGTTGCGCGTCTCACCCATCGGACGCCCCGTCACGCCATTGACGACCATCGCCTGTTCCCTATCCGGCGCATATATCAACGCCTCATGGCCCAGCTGATCTATACTCAACAGCGCACTCACTGCTTCATGGATTTCGCTTCCGTCTCGAACACCGCAACCACTCAAAATCACTGCAAATCGCATATTACCTCTCGTTTCAAACAGAACGACATTCACAAAATTTGCTGTTTATAGCACATACACTTACAATTAGCTCATTTATATCTCATCATTCCTTAAATATTTTCCCATTTTTCTGCTGTTTTGGGATCCTTGCTATCGCGCCTCCCGGCGCAATACGCAAGGTTTGCGGGCTGTCTATTGCCAAAAGGCAATACGACAGCCCATTTATTTCGGAATGTTTCCCCCGTGCGACCAAAGCCTTTTCCGCAAACCCCGGTTCGCATGTGCGCAAACACACAAAAAAAAAGCCTCGCGTATGCTTTCGGCGCGCCGAAACATAGCGAGGCTCTGATGGCCGTATGCATCGCATAGGCCATGACAAAAGGTTAATGATTAATAGAACTGAATGAGAGCTGTGCCCAGGGAATAGCCATCGACTTTAATGGCCGAACCATTCCATTCCCCGGAGCGAACGACGCCGCCTGCCGGATCGTGAATGATATAGGTTCCATCGGCATTTTTGCCCGCAACACAGACGTAATGTCCGTTGTTTTTAACGGAAATGACGACCGGATACCCCTTGTTCAGGCTTTCATCAATCAGAGCCTGATTATTCGCCATGCCAAGCGAATTGGCATGCTTGTCTATTTTGTTTGCAGCTCTATCCCACCAAATGCAGTCACCGACATAACCGCCGTTGTTGTCGAGATATTCATCGAGAACAGCCGGCGTAATCGCCTCACCCGAAATTTTGCTCAGGCACATCGCCGTTGAACACATCGCGCAACCGGCAGAATGAATGGTATTTTTGCCTGTTGTACCGAGCTGGCGCTTCTCCCACTGCGAGTCGCCCTGGGCGTAAATGGGAACGCCGTCAGCGGCAACCGCACCGCCGCCCGTACTAGCACCGACGGGGGCATCTGTTTTGCCGACAGTCGTCTGATTATCCGTTTTAGAAGCCGACACGGCACCAGAAGCACTCACAGCACCCTGTCGATTGGCGCACAGCGCGTTCAGATCAACCGCATATTCTTTTGCCTTGGCAGCCGCACCGTTGAAGGTGTTTCCGCCAACCGAATAGAAGTAGTTGATAAGATTCTGATTCGTCTTGATTTCGGGATGTTCGGCGAGAAGGCCGTCGAGTTTCGTCACGGGCTTGTCCGTGCTGGGCGACTCAACCGGTTTGGTATCGGCAGGTTTATTTTCGGCGGGTTTGGGGTCTTCCGTTTTGGGCTCTTCCGTTTTCTTTTCGGCAGGCGCAGTCAAAGCCCCCAATTTTGCGGCAGCACCTTCCAGACGGCGCCAGTGCGTCCACTTGTCACACGACCATTTGCCGTTACTATTCTTGAGCGTATGATCAACCGAAGCTGACGTTCCACTGTTCTGCTGTGCCACATGCATCGTGTTGCCATCAACCGATTCACAAATGCCGACATGACCGTATTCACCTGTCGTGCGAATGAGCATGTCACCGGGCTGCGGCTTTTCCGTCGTCTTTCCGCCCTCGAATGTTTCCAAATCACTGCGGGCACTGCCGTAGACATAATCCTTTGCATTGCCCGTTCCCTTCATGTTCCCGTATCCAAGAGCCAGGTTGAAGAAACGATTGACGAATTCAACACACTGATAAGGAATGCCCCATTCGGTACGAACTGACGTGCCGGGATGATGCAAATTGCTTCGAACCTCGACGCCATAACTCGTATGAAGGACTTTTCCCCACTCGCCCTTTGTCGGCAAATCCTTCTGAATATTGGCCAGATCGTCATAATATTTGTTTTCATCGATTTCATTCGCGGCATCCGTTCCTTCGGCTTCTGCTTCGGCCGGAGCCTGTGTCGCCACGGGCGCATCGACTGCCGGGGCGTTTGCACCGGTATTTCCGCCCGTCGTGGTCTGCGTTCCCGACATCTTTCCTGCGGCCGGTATCTGGGTCGCCGCATACAGGGTCATGACGCGGTTGTTCCAGCCGTCGCCCCATTTGCTGTAACTGTCAAACTGCTGGAACTGACACTGAATCGCATACGCGACGTTCTCACACGTCAGTTTAGACTGATCGATTTTCTTCCCGTCGCCGAAACGCTTCGCCAAAATCGTCAGCATCGCATCATTGGAGCCGCTGCCTGCATTTTCGTGATCATAAATCAGCATGCAGATGCGCGGATCGAGCGTATCGGGATCAAGACCAAACCGTTTCATGCGTTCCGTGCACGGATTGAAATAGTTGACGGCCCAGGCCTGTTTCTGTGCTTCGATATACGTGGCGCTGTCGGTGGCATAGGCCTCCTGCAAAAGCCCCTTGACGGTCTTGCGCTGTTCACCTGTCAGCGGCTCTCCCTTTGAGGCTGCATTTCGCATCGCCGTCTTCAGACTCTCGTCAAACTTAACCGTTCCGCCGAGTTCTTCATATTTGTCGACGAGAAGATACAGTGAATATTTCTCCGTAAACTGAAAACCGCCAACCGAGAGCCCTGCGCCGTCGCCGATATCGCCGACACGGCCATAGTCACCACACGTTTCGACGGCAGACACGGCATTGCACACATTGTTGAACATCGTGTCTTCGGGATTGTATCTCGCACATTCGAGTTTGACGTCATCCACATTGCCCAGAAGTCCCGCATTACGGCCGCTCGTTATGGCATCACTCTTCTGGTTGAGCGTCGCACACTGATCCGTCAGCGTCGTGTACAGATAGCCTTCCTGCGTCCCAACTTTCACATGAAGCCAGGCCCCCATCCGATCCAACAACGTAAACTCATCACCGCTGTGAAGCGTACTGAGAACCGTCGCACTCCCATTTTTGGTACTCGGCTCACTTCGGAAATTCACCGTCGCTGTTGCTTTGCCAGTCACCGGTGCATTTGCGCCTGACGCATTCGCGTCATCCGTGGCATCAACTTTCGGTGCATACGCCGATTTTCCATACGTGCCCTTCCCGTAGCCGTCTGCTTTCGCACTCGTACTCAGTTTCGGGGCCGCTGACGTCTCAAGACCTTTCATGCTTGTTGTCGTGCTCATGTTCTGTCTCCTGTTTTAGTTTGTTAATTTTCACACAACACACTACATCCAGTTTAAGTTTATTCAATTTACAGTTTCCCTACAAATCCAATTTCATTTTTTTTTTGATCGTCCCGTTACTGCTCAGCCAGGGTTAATTCATAAATCAACATGAAATATGAGCAGAAATTGATGAATGACGGATTATTTCGCAATTTTAAGAAAAAAAAATGCAGAGAGCCAAGCGTTGGGGTCCCGGCGAGGAACAATTGTAAGGCAGCCCCAAATACTTCTACCACCTAATAATATTGAGGTTTCTTAAGGGCTCAGCCCTTAAGCGGTGGGCTCTGTGGTTTTCGCCATCCAGTGAATGGCGAAAACCACGGAGCCCAGTGAGCAAATGAAATGAACGAGTTGGAGAGCCGACAGACTCGGGAAACGAAGTGCATTTCATATTGCGAACTGAGGACAGGGGCAGAGCCCCAACTGAATAACAACAGCGGGACGAATGGTCGCGGCAATGACACGAATTTCACACGACTCATTCGGCCGAAAATACTTCGCTGTACAACTGTTCGAGATCCAGCCCATCAATCATGGCCGGAAGATTGTCAAATTCCTCGTGATACCCAAATGTCTCACTCGTCATCTCGGTCAGCGCATCTTCGCGAGACCAGTTCTCAAACAAAATCCGGTACAGCGCAACAACCGTCCCCGTTCTGTCGGAACCGTGAAGACAGTGAACAAGAACCGGTTTGTCGGCATTTTTTATCATCAAAAGAGCCTCAACAAGCGACTCCGTCGGTATCGACCACGGCACCATCGGAACATGAACAAGCGTCAGGCCGCTCTGAGCCGTTTCCTCCAGCGACGGATCAAAAGTTATCAGCTGAAGTGAGAGAACCGTCTTAATCCCGAGCATCTTCGCCGAAACGAGGCCTTCGGCATCCGGCTGCGCCGATCGATAGAGATCGTCACTGACCCGGTATAAATTCTCCAGTCCCGGAGCATCTACTTCAACCGCAGGTTTGTGCTCATCAACGCCACCTTCGGAAGATGGATCTCCAGTCTCCTCCCCCACTCCCGACGCGCCATCGTCAGGTTCTTTCTTTTCATCGTTCGCGCCGCATGAATCCACAGAATCAGAACCATTCACACAGCCTTCAGTCCCCGCCCCTTCGCTTTCTGACGAGGGCTCCCCGCTCCGGCTCTCACCGCCTTCCTGAGCTATCTGCTGCCCGTCCTCCGGCTCAATCGCCGGCAAATCTTCTTCCGACTCTACAGGAGCCGGTTCATTCACGTGCTCTGAAGGCTCAAAAACGACTTCTGCCGGAACAGTGACACCTTCATCAACTCGCCCCGAATCATTCGGCGAGGCAGGATAGAGCTCAAACGCCCCATCCCGGTCTATAGACACGCTTCGATTCAGCTCCCCGTCACACCCAAGGATGAAAAGAAAAACGATGAAAAGTCCTAATCGCTGTTTCATACCCCTTCTCCATTCATGAAAAATGACGGCTTTGCCTGAATTGACAATTCTGCCAAAATTGCGAATCCGCTTCGTACGGATCCGCATTCTAACATATTTTTATTCAGGTTTCATCGTCGGGAACAGAATGACGTCGCGAATCGATTCGGACCCCGTCAGAAGCATGACAAGACGGTCAATTCCGATGCCCTCACCGGCACAGGGCGGCATGCCGTATTCAAGCGCGCGCACATAGTCGTCATCCATCGGATGCGCCTCGTCATCCCCCTCAAGCTTCTTCTGAATTTGATCCAGAAAACGCTGTCTCTGATCGAGGGCATCATTGAGCTCATTAAACGCATTCCCGAGCTCAAATCCACAGACAAAAATCTCAAATCGATCGACATAGTTCGGATCCTGCTCGTTGCGTCTGGACAGCGGTGAAACACTCGCCGGATATTCATACACAAACGTCGGCTGAATCAACGTTTCCTCAACCTTCTGGTCGAAGATTTCCATGATGAGATGGCCGTCTGACTTGTGCTTCATATCGTCGTCGCGAACGGGTTCGGGAAGATGACGGCACGCGTCTTCAAGGAACGCACGGTCGGAAAGCTTCGATTCATCGACTTCAAGTGCCGCCGCAACGCCTTCGCGAACGCGAAGACGACGCCACGAACCGTCAAAATTGATCGTGTTGCCATCGTATTCAAGCGTACGCCTGCCGCACACCTCGTCACACAAAAACTGCACGAGTTTCTCCGTGAACTCCATCAGAACGCGATACGTTCCATAGGCCATGTAAAACTCGATCGTCGTGAATTCCGGATTGTGCTTCCTGTCAAGCCCCTCATTGCGGAAACAGCGGTTCATTTCAAACACGCGCTCAAATCCGCCCACGACAAGCCGTTTGAGGAAAAGTTCCGGCGCAATTCTCATATACATGTCGTGATCAAGGGCATTGTGATGCGTCTTGAACGGACGAGCCGTCGCCCCGCCGGCCTGTATCTGAAGCATCGGCGTCTCGACTTCCATGAACCGGTTTTGCACCATAAATTCACGAATCTTCTGCGTTATCAGCGAACGCTTGTAAAATGTCTCACGAACGTCGTCATTGACGATGAGATCGAGATAACGCTGGCGGTAGCGCGCTTCCGTATCGGTCAGACCATGGAACTTTTCAGGAAGGGGACGCAGGCTCTTTGTCAAAAGACGAACCATCGTCACGCGTATCGCAAGATCGCCCTTCTCCGTAATAAAAAGCTGTCCTTCGGCCGCCACAAAATCGCCCATGTCAAACTTCTTGTACGCCGCATAAGGTTCGTCACCAATAACATTGCGGTTCACAAAAAGCTGTATCTGCCCCGACTGATCCTTGATGTGCGCAAATGAGCACTTGCCCATAACGCGCATGCTCATGATGCGGCCCGCAACTTTCGCATGAACCCCCAGAGCCTCAAGCTCCTCTTTCGATTTTTCCGCATACGCCGCACGCAAATCCGAAGCATGATCCTCCGGCATAAACCCGTCATTGTTATAGCCGAGCTTGCCTTCTTCATTCAGCGCCTTGATCTTGTCCAGACGCCCTTTCATAATCTGGTTGTATGTGTCCGCAACATACTGCTCGTTGGATGGTGGGGGCATATTCTTGGTTTCTTCTGACATGATGTGCCTTCTAATTTCCTATCCGTAAATTCGCCGCTTCGCGGCAAGCCCTATTCCCTTTATTTCCTACTTCTTTTCGAGCTGCGTCGGATCGCCGGCACCGTTCGAGTAAAGCAGATAACTCGTGATAAAATCTTCGATATCGCCATCCAGAACCCCGCCCGTATTCGACGTCTCGTAATTCGTCCGGTGATCCTTTACCAGCTGGTACGGATGAAGAACATAGCTCCGAATCTGGCTGCCGAAATTGATCGCGCTCTTGTTCGAATTGATTTCATCCAGTTTCGCTTCCTGTTCGCGAAGCTGCTTGTCATACAGGCGCGCCCGCAGAATTTTCATCGCCATATCCCTGTTCTGAAACTGCGATCGCTCATTCTGGCACGTAACAACAATGCCCGACGGAAAGTGCGTGATTCGAATCGCGGATGACGTCTTGTTGATGTGCTGGCCACCCGCGCCGCTCGACCGATATGTGTCAACACGGATATCTTTCTCATTGATCTCGACATGAATCGAATCATCAATAACAGGATAGACAAATACACTGCAAAACGACGTGTGGCGGCGTGCATTCGCATCAAACGGCGAAATGCGAACCAGTCGATGAACTCCGCTTTCCGCCTTGAGCATGCCAAAGGCATAATCTCCGCTCACTTCAAACGTGGCACTCTTGAGACCCGCCTCATCACCAGGCTGCTCATCCACAATCTCTACGCCATACCCCTTGCGCTCACAGTACCTCAGCATCATGCGATAGATCATACTCGCCCAATCCATCGCCTCCGTTCCGCCGGCACCCGGATTTATCGATACAATCGCATTGCCCTTGTCATTCGGACCGCTCAGCATTCGACGCATCTCAAGCTTGCGAATCCCCTTTTCCGCATCCGAAAGCTCCGGAACGGCTTCTTCCGCCAGCGTCGCATCCCCCTCCTCTTTGGCAAGCTCAATGAGAACAGCCGCATCTTCAAGACGACGAAGCTCCGCCGCCATCGTGTCGACTATCGTCTGATAACTGCCTTTCTCTTTCATCAGGGCCTGCGCCCG
>JAZRVP010000055.1:0-1136 GCA_045599245.1 Myxococcota bacterium | reverse complement strand
CGCGGATTTCGTGAAAGACGGCAGGAGGAAGGACGGAGTCCAGAAATACTTCTGCAAAAGCTGCGGCAGGAGGTTCAACCCGATGACTGGCACCGTGCTGGATTCGCGCAAGATACCGATATCCGAATGGGTAGAATACATGACGCACCTTTTCGAATTCCATTCCGTGACGTCGTCGGCGAGGGACAACAGAAACGCGACGACGACTGGCTTTTATTGGCTCAGGAAGGTCTTCGCCGTGCTTGACGGATGCCAAAGCGGCGTCTTCCTTTCGGGCCGCGTCTGGATCGATGAAACATACGTTTCGGTCGACAAAGAAAACAGGCACGGAGACAACGGGAGAAGCCTTCGCGGCATATCGAGGGACAAGATCGCGATATGCACGGCCACCGACGGCGAATCGCTTTACATAGTCGCCGAATGGGCGTCGAAGCCGTCGAAATCGAGGACATACGGCCTTTTGAAGGACCGCATCGCGCCCGGATCGACGCTCGTCCACGACGGCGACAATTCCCATTCGCTGCTCATAGACAGGCTCGGCTTGAAAAGCGAATTGCACCCAACCTCGGAGACCAAGGGGAAGCGGGACTCGGACAACCCGATGGACGAAGTCAACGCGGTACATTCCTTGCTCAAGTCCTTCCTAAGAAGCCATTCGAGCTTCAAAAGGTGCGACCTTCAGGGGTGGCTGAACCTGTTTTGGTTCATTTGGTCGGATCCGGCGAAGAGAACGGAGAAGGTCGCCAAATTCATAGGCATGGCCATTTTGGAACGCAAAAGGATCAAATACCGCGATGTTTACGGAAAAAAGCTCGATAGATAGCCACATTGCATCAGTCATGTGCAAAAAACGACTTATAAATTATTTGTTTCGGCCACTATCAGGACACGTTTTGTCCTCTGAACTTAAATAACTACTATTATTTCAGTTTGTTTTAGAAAAATATTCAGACGCCTTAATTAAAACATCGACCGGCAAACAAAATGTTAACGATTCATCTTTTAATTGTTCGAAACCATACTGAGTGTAGAAAGATACTGACGATTCTTTTGCATCAACAATAACTAATTTCACTCCAACGGTTTTAGAAACATCAATTATTTTTAAGAATGCATCGGTTAATAGTTTTCTCCAA
>JAZRVP010000054.1:0-6442 GCA_045599245.1 Myxococcota bacterium | reverse complement strand
TTCTCTTACAATCAAATACGGCTATATCGAGGCACATCTTTTTCCACCACTAATCACTAACCACTAACCACTAACCTCTTTTCTAATCCCCCAACTGTACAGCCGTGACGCGGCACGGCTCTTTTCTCATACAATCACTAATCACTAACCACTAACCACTAACCACAGGTATCACCCGCCACTTCTTCTTCTCCGGCTCAAAACTCGAGACCATCACTTCAATACTGTCTCCAACCGCATACCTCGTCACCCCGTCTTCACTCTCAATCACGGTCTGCGCTTCATTTGTCTTCCAGTTTACTCCCGTTGCTTCCACCATATCCTTTACATACACTTTCAATTCGATCGGCGGCATATCAAGTCGAACGTACAATGCACTCGGCTTCATCCCCAATATCGTCCCTCTTCGATGCGGCCTCTTCGACACTTCGACATCGTAGTCGTGACTTACGACATGCGCAATCGCACATGAATCCACAGCTTTATCGACTTCTCGCTGCACGTTTCGCGCCGAATTCGATGCCTTGATAACGCGCTCTCGAATTGCCTTCATCTCATCTCGAGACGTCGCCCGCTCCCGCTCAAACTCCGCATCGATCGCTTCCTTGTGCGTAAATACCCCCACAATCTCTCTCATCGGCGCACTAAATCTCGCATACGGATTGACTCCCAACGCACTGTGCACCCCCGCTTCCGGTGAAAACACGCTCCGCCTCTGCATCATCAACACGGCTCTCTCCATCGCCTGACGTACACAATACGCCTTCCGAGACGCCTCAGAAGCCTCCGGCTCATAACAGCAGCTTTCCTCAGGCAATGACTCAAAAAACTCCGCCAAACTGTACTTCTCTCGATCCCAGTACCAGTTCTCCGACATCGACTGCGCTTTCGCAATCTCAATCATGGCATCATGCACATACTCGACATCCTGCTCCGACGGCGCCTCATGATTCCTGAATATCGCCAGCACATCCGGGTCCTCTCGCGCCAGCTCGTTTAATATCTTCGCCCCCTCCATGTTGCACAAAAGCGAAAGCTGCTCATTGTACAAATCGACATCCGCTCGTATATCCAACCCTAAAACAAACGACGTCTTCACACCGTTTAACCCGACATCCAGTGACACGCGATTGAAATGAACGACGTTCCGTCTCTGACCCTCTTTTATCCGAAGAAGTCCGACATCCCTAAAGTTTTTCAGGCTCTCGGCATACTCGCTGTGACACCATGCATGATGCTCCGGATCCGCTAAAAATGCCGATACGTCTTCATTCACCAACTTCGCTCTCGAATGAATGCGCCCCCGTTTGAGCGTCGTCTTCAGACACTGCCCTTCGGCTCCGATTTCCATGATAAAAATCAATGCACGACGATCGACATCCGCATTCAAACTCACAATCCCCTGCGACAACGCATGCGGAAGCATCGGAACACTCATGTCCGCAAAATACACACTCGTTCCCCGGCGAACCGCCTCTTCAAACAACGCCATCCCGGGACGCACAAACCACGACGCATCCGCAATCGCATACCACACCACAAATACACATCCATCCTGCGCCTGCCAAAATCCATCCCCAGGCCGCCCGACATACAACGCCTGATCCAAATCCTTCGTCGACGCCCCATCCACAGTCACAAACGGAACACTGCGATAATCATCACAGTCCGAAAACTCAACCGGCATCGTCGTATATCGCTCAACCTCGCGCTCAACTTCCTCCGTAAATCCAAACTCAAGCCCATACTTGAACGCGATTTCATACACCTCGTGCAATACACATCCTCGCTTGACAATGCTCAGAATCCGATAAAATGACGCACCGCGCCGCTCCAAAACCAGAATGTCTCCCGCCTCTACCTGAGACAGAAAACACTCCCCATTCTCAATCGACGAAAGCTCAACCTCCCCCATCGCACTGCGAAGAACAACTCCTTGCCCCTTCTCCACCCGAACAATTCTCTGACTTCTCTCAAAATACTGCTCCATCCGGCTGTCTTCGCTCATTTCTCGCTCCTTCAAGGCTCGCTGTCCAATCGGCACTTTTTATTTTCGGAATCACATATCATTCCGCTTTCGGAACAATCGATTCCATCTTCCCAGACTCCATCGCTGCAATACTCGAGTGAATCCCCGTTGCACTGCTTATCCCCCGGTAAACACTGGCTCAAACCGCATCCTTTGTAATCGAGCTGGCAGTCCGCGCCGCACACCGGAACCCCCGACAACGCCGCATTCATATCGCTGCATTTGCCGCCATGTTCCGCCTCGCCATCGCAGGCTTCCCCGCTCTCAATGATGCCGTTCCCGCATTTCGCCTCCATGTCCTGCTTGCGGCAGCCATATTTGACGTCGCATATCGGCGCATTCCCCTTGCACACAACCTTGCGCCATTCCCCCAAAACACACGTTCGTGAAACATTTTTGTCACACTCGCGCACCCCGTCTCTGCATTCCAGGGAATCCCCGCATCCTCCCCAAAACGCAGCCAAAACAACTAAAAATAAAATCCTTTTCATGGCTTCCCCACTCAAAAAACATCGCCATTTTTACCCAACCCGTCTTTCTTTGTCCACGTTTCTTGTATTTTTTACCCCGGGGCGCGGCCTATGCGGACAAAGCCGCATACGGACCGCGCGCCGCAGCTATGCACGCATACGCTGCGGCAACCCCATGAAAAAAGCCGCAGTGGCAAAACCACGGCGGCTTTTTATGCATCATTCTCCTGCGCTCTCGCCCCACCCTGCGGGATGGGAAACAAAAGCTCAGAACAAACCTATTCGTTCTTCTGCGACAACACGATATTGTCAAACTTCACAGAACCACTGCCGACACCATACGGAAGCAACTTGACGCTCAATGATGCCGTATTGTTCGCACCGGACGGCAATTCAATGTCTTTATATTCATAGAAATTCTTGTCTTTTTCGTTTAACGCAATATCTTTCACTTCCGTAAAATGCTCCCCATCCGTCGAATAAAGAACGATGACATTCTTCGGCGAAGAATCTGTACTGTTGCGTTTGATATAAAGAGAAAGATTAATCCCTGACGCACCATTGGCATTCACGCCACTGATCAAAATGCTATTACCCTCACTCAAAGCATCCGACTTGGAACTCTTACAACTTCCAACCTGGAACGACTGCCCGGATACACCGCCAGAAAAACACTGACTGCTTGGACATTTCCAGTTGGATGAAGTACCGACCATAATCGTTCCCGTCCCTTCATCGGCAGCCCAGCCATTGCCGCCATTCGTCGGATCTCCACCCTTATATTTGGCATTATCATCAAAATTGAAGCTCGCCAGAACACTGCCCGCCTGCGTCGATGAAACCATCGCACTGCCCAGTGTATTACTATTTAATTTGGCCTCTGTCGTCTCGGCATTCTCAAGTGGAACCGGATCCAACGTGTAAACTTCCGTCGCTTCATCGGCCTGATTCATCTTGCAGTACACATAGTCTGCATCATTGCCCGTCGGGCTGATTCGGAACGTGTAATATTCGACATCTTTTCCGTCTTTCGACATCGCCGCTTCAACCGCTGCTTTCGTCAAATCCGCCGTAAATTTGTCATTGCTTGCATCCTGCGTTGCATCAATCGTCTTCCACCCGCTGATCTTGGTATAATCACTGCCATAAACAAGCTGTGCTTTCATTTTCGATTCAGTCACATCACCGGCAATCTTATAGCGAACCGTCATCGTCTTCTTGTCGGTTGTCGCATCAAACGTCACGTTTGTCGGCGCCATCAGCTGGCACCAGTAAACACCCGTTTCTCCCGTATCCTCAAGTGTCTTGCAGGCCGTCGTGTCTAATTTCCCGCACGTATTCGTGCATTTTGCCGTGCCGTCATTCCATTTGTTGTCGCTAATTCCCGCATTTTTGGCGTTCAAATTGATGCATTTCATTTCCGTTTCGACCGCATTATTTTTCATGCCGAAATCGCACTTTTCATTGTTCAATGCATCAACTTCACCATTGCCGCACACATCCACGATGCAGTTCGACGTATCAAATTTACACGTCGTCGGGTTGCATCCGACTTTACTCGCTGCCGTATATCGCTCGTTCGCATTGACAAGTTCATTACAAGTCTTGTCATTATAAGAATCGGCTTTTCCAGGATCACATTCTTCACCTTTGGTCTTGTCAACTTTGCCGTCACCACATTTGTCGGAAACGATTTCTTCTTCTTCGACACAGCTGCCGACACTCAGAATACAGTTCTCGGCACACCCCGGTTTGCCGCCTTCTTTCCATTGTTTCGTGTCATCGAATTGTTCGCACGTAAAGGAAGAAAACGTCGACGAAACACCCGGTTCACAAACTTCCGGTGTAAACAAAACGCCGTCACCACATTCAGAAGCCTTGCATTCACCGCTCACACAGACCGGTTTCGACGTATCTGTACACTCATCATTCCCCTTGCAGCCGTCGGCGACTACCTCTGCCTTGCACGTACAATCGCTCTGTCTCGTCTGATTTGCCGGACACGGATCAACACATCCGCCGCCGCAGCTCTCTTTGCCTTTATCTTCACACGAAACTTCATCCGTCGGACATGTGCAGTCCGCATTCATCGTCTTGCCATCGGCACACGGCTCATGACACGTTCCGCCACATGTCACTTTGCCTTTATCTTCACACGAAACTTCATCCGTCGGACACGTGCAGTCCGCATTCATCGTCTTGCCATCGGCACACGGATCATGACACGTTCCTCCACACGTCACTTTGCCCTGGCTTTCACACGTCTGAACGACCGGAGCTTTTTCTTTGCACGTACCGATCGAAAGTGTCTGGCATCCCGGCTGGCATTCTGCCATTCCGCCATCTTCCCATACTTTCGTCGGATCGTAGGCAGCACACGACGTTCCCACACTGCCATCGCACTTTTCACCCTGATTCAGACTGCCGTCACCACAAGTGCCGCCCTCTTGAATCACAACTTCTTTGCACGTTCCAATCGTTACACTCTTGCAGTCCGCTGAACATGCCGCCTGGCCGCTTTCCCACACTTTTTTGCTGTCATAATATGCACACGCAACTGCTCCATTCGGAGTATCGCATTTCTCCCCAAGACCTATTTCAATGCTGCCATTGCCGCACGTTACCGTCGGCTGCGGATTTACCGGTACCGGATTATCAATGTTGTTGTCATTGGCATCTGCACAGCCCATCACGCAAACGACAGCGAGTGTCCAAAACAAGCTCTTTTTCATACGATTTCCTCCAAAAAACAATCGCGCAAAAAATAACGCGCACACAATGTGTGCGCTTCAATGCCTTGTTATATTATGACAAAAACAATTCAGGCAATCAATCCTGCTCACAAATGTACGCTTCAAGCCCCCTCTCGACACTTGTTTGCGGCTCAAACCCCAGTATCCGTCTTGCTTTTGTGATATCCGCCACCGATCTCTCGATGTCACCAAGACGCGGCTTCTCAAATTTCGCCGCCGTCGGCTTTCGCCCATACCGCTTCTCAAATCCCGCAGACATCATTGCATGAAGTTCCAATAACGACGTCTCATGCCCACAACCGATATTAAAAGCAGGAGCCAGTCCCTCTTCGCCAAATGACTTCAAATCCACACAGGCCGCCTGCATGTTTGCATCAACGACGTTCGATACATGGCAATAGTCTCGCGTCGACGTTCCGTCGCCAAATATCGTACACGCCTCATCCCGTTTCATCGCCAGAAGCCATTTGGGAATGACCGCTGCATACGCCCCATTCGGATCCTGACGCACGCCAAAAACATTAAAATACCTCAGGCCCACGATCTCGAGGCCATAACACCTCGCATAAGCTTGTGAATATATTTCCTGCGATCGTTTCGATGCCGCATACGCCGACAAACTCGCACCTTCACCACCTTCAACCGCCGGAACGCCGTCCGAATCTCCAAACACTGCACTCGACGACGCATACACAACACGGCCAATTCCATTCGCCTTTGCAGCTTCCAGGATGTTCAAAAACCCCGTCAGATTCGTCTCGTGGACCAGCATCGGATCACGGATGCTCCAGGGAACCGATCCGATTGCCGCCTCGTGAAGCACAAGCTCAACGCCTTCGGACACTTTCTTCATCGTCTCAAGATCGCGAATATCCTCCCGATACAGCTTAAATCGCAACGAATCACATCTATCCCCCGACAGAACCGACTCAATATTCAACATCTTGCCTGTCAAAAAGTTGTCCACACCGACAACCTCATGCCCATCCTTCAGACATCGTGACAACAAATGCGAACCAATAAATCCGGCGACTCCGGTTATCATTATCTTCATTGAAATACCTATATTTCACGACATACTGTCAAACGCCCCCAAAACACCGAAAAATGTCTCCATCTGCTTCTAGTCCAAAATCCCCCATCGACGCAATACAAACCCCCCCCCCCCCCCCCAGCAAAAAAAACATAAA
>JAZRVP010000053.1:0-6854 GCA_045599245.1 Myxococcota bacterium | reverse complement strand
TTCGACATTGAATGAAGAATTGTGTTATAGTGTGCCATGGTTCGGATCTCCTTGCTACATGGTGTTTTCGTCGACTTCCTTATAGCATGTTTAGAAATCCGAACCAGCTATTCTACGAAATTTTTGTGGGACAGCAGTGGTTGAAAATCATAAAAATTAATCTCCTTATTGTAATTTAAAGCGTGAAATTCGCTTCGAATAAGTTCGTGATTTATAGGGTTGTTTTTTGAAGGGTCTTGACAGGGGGAAGCCTCCCCCTGCGCGGCTATTTTCAATACGCCGCTACCCCTTCGAGCCTGCGGCGCTTCACTTATTTTATAATAGTGATGAATATAGATGGATCATGAGAAAAATTGTGTAGGTAGTTATATAATTAAGCAATGCTTATAATATAACGAAATACTCTGGTGTGCTCTGGTGGTTGCAAAAACACCTGTCAAGCTTGAATTTAGTGTAAAATTAAAAAAGCTGTCAAGCCTAAAAAGCTGTCAGGCCAGGGCTACAGCATTTAAATTTTTCTTGACTCTGCTAAACTATCAGTTGGTGGAAAGTTTAGTCTCTGTTCCACATGTTGTTCCGAAATTGCCAGGATGGCATTTCAAAACAAAGAAGGTACGATGCAGAAAAAGTCTTTAGAATCGTTGGTAACCATAGTTAAAAAGCTTCCTGAGACACGCCGAACCAGTCATGGAAATATTCGGCATAAACTTGAGGACATCGTTGTCATAGGACTATGTACAGTCTTATGCGGGCACGATAGTTTCACAGCCATGGAAGTCGTTGGTAACGATCGTGAGGAGTATTTCAGATCGTTTTTAGAGCTCCCTAACGGTATTCCTGACAGTGATACATTTCGACGTGTATTTGAAAGGCTTAATCCTCGCGAGTTAACATCATGTTTGAACGAGTGGCTCGGGGCAGAGTGTGGTGAAAAAAGTGTCGTAGCCATCGATGGTAAGACAATTCGTGGGAGCGCTAATGATAAGCATAAGGCTTTTCACGTCGTGAGTGCCTTTGTGGCTGAAAGTCAGTTAACTCTCGGTGAGGTTATGGTTCCTGAAAAGACAAATGAAATCACTGCAGTCCCAGAACTATTAGATTTAATCGATGTTGATGGTGCTATTGTAACTGCTGATGCTATGGGCTGCCAAAAAAAGATTGTCGAAAAAATACAGAAAAAGAAAGCAGACTACGTGATTGCCCTAAAAGGCAATCAGGGGGAATTTCACGCAGATGTAGCCCTTTATCTTTCAGACAATGATAATGACTATTCAAAGATCTCAACAGTCGATAAGGGGCACGGCAGGATTGAGACAAGAGATTATGTTCTTAGCACTGATATTGCTTGGCTTCCAAAAGCTGACTGCTGGAAAGGCTTAAAATCAATTGGGATGGTAAAAACAACGGTATTCAAGTGCAAAGAGCAGAAGGAAACAACGGATACGCGTTATTACATCTCATCGTTATCCAACGCTGAGGAGTTCGCTTATGCCGTCCGCAAACATTGGGCAATTGAGAACCAGCTGCATTGGAACCTAGACGTAATTTTCAGAGAAGACAGCTGTACTGCAAAGAAAGACAACTCTCCCCTAAATCTGAATATCCTCAGAAAGATCGCTATGAGGTTGCTCAATGATGCCAGATCTGGCAGAGATACCAAAAAATTGTTGATGCTTAAGGCATCGCTCAACCCTACTGCCATGTTGGATATGCTTTTTCAATGGAAAAAGTAAATGCTGTAGCCCTGTGTTCGACATCGCTCTGAAGAGCCTCAGCCTGCCCGACCATAAATTCCAAGCAAAACACCATACCGCAAAGCAACAGCACGACATCGACGCGTTTTCCCAACCTCGGTATGTCGTATTCAAACAGAATATGGGCGTCCTCGAATTTCCACGGCAGCAATACCGACTGCAATAATTCGATTTCCGTTTTCCATGCCTCGCTTTGCGTGGTTTGGATGCAGCCATGATAGGCGTTGACGAGATGGCCTAGAATCGTCGATGCATCCCGTTGGATGAAATCGGCAATGGTCGATTGGTAAAGGGAACGGGTATTCGGTTTCATAACAAATCACCTGTTATTTTGTTCGAATCTTCCTATTATGCAGAAATTTGAGCAATCAGATACCACATTAAACATTAAGCATTAACAAACCCCAATTCAGATAGCGTTAATGAAGCGTACTCGTCTGAAAGTGAATAAGAAACAACTCGAACGTTCTTTAAATTAGATTTAAGGATGTGACGAGCTTCCCAGGCTTTGGCCCATAAACTTGCTGAGCGCACAGTTATTCTAAATAGCTCAGCAATTTCTTTATTTTTAATTTCTGATTTATCTTTTTCCAGCATATATCTTAACAGTTTCAGATCCTTTTTCTCTAATTTTGCAATACGATGCGGTACTGTTGGTTTATCAGCTGATGCATTTGCAATTTCACATATTTTTTCTGCATTGATAGCCATTATTTCTACAAAAAACTCAATCCAGATTTCTAAATGCGGGGGTGCATTACGCCCTCGATAGTATAATGCAGGCAATCCCATCTGCAGACTGGCATAATATCCAGATAGGTTCGTCGCATAATACTCTTCCATTGAGTTAAAGCCTTTAAAATCGTATTCGTGTTGCATTAGGATATATGTTGCCAATGCACGAGAACAACGACCATTGCCATCTTCAAAGGGATGGATTGTTGTAAACTGATACATAAAAATGGCTGTGCGAATCGGTACGGCTAATTGATCTTCATTCTCATACCATTGAAGCAAATCGTTTAATAGCTCAGGAACATCAATCCATTCGGGCGGAATGTACTCAGGACAACGTGTCACGCTGTCGTAAACGGCAAACAATACCCCCGGCGCAGTTGCTCCGCGAAGCGTAGATTTTTTTGCACGCGCACCATGCTTCACAATAATGCCATGCAGTTCCTGTATGAACTGCAAATCAATACAGCGGCCTTCCTCATGTGACATTTCCAAAAACGACAATGCATCCCAGTAATTGATGACTTCGCGTTCGGCATCAATACGCGTTTGAACTTGTTTTTTTTGGATAACCCTTTCCACCTGATCATAAGACAAGAGGTTACCTTCAATACTCGTTGAAAAATGCGTCCGCTTCATCTTTGCCTGATAAATCATCTCCTGTTTTACACGCGTTGGCAAAGGCAAATATTCCAGAGCTGTCCGACATCGTTCTACGGTAAGCAAAGCCTGAATCATTCTTGAAGTGTATTGGAATTTAGGAGAATACATTACCATCCCTTTGGCGATGATTGATGTCCACGTCGCTATTACGTCGCTATTACGTCGCTATTACGTCGTTATTACGTCGCTAATTTGCAATGATCGACGCCAAGCCGCAGTTTAACAGGGTTTGAGGAAACTCAAAAACAAAAACCGCCCGCGTATGCTCACAGGCACCAGGAACGGTGCCGAGAACATAGCAGGCGGCAAAGGGCCGTATCGGCGCACGCCGATAGGCCCGACGCGTGTGGCGTATCGCGAAGCGATAGCCTGCATAAATTTTCAAAATTGCCAGATGTTATTTTAGCAATCCATTATCATCAAGATATTTAATGAACCCTTCAATAATCGCAGCATGTCTTGCTTCAATATCAGCTTCCACAAAATCTGATTTGCTTTTAGCGATATCAAGAAGTTCTTTCATCTTTGTTCCGCCCTTCATCTGGCCTTTAGCATTAGTGAAGCCCTGATAATATTTCACTTTATCCGCAAAACGATAATCAGATGCACGGATATTGATACGCTTCTCAAGCAGTGCTTTGTTACCAAGCGATTCGAGATTCTTTACAACCTTTAAGCTCTTTTCTTTCTCCTGACGGTTACGAGCAAATATATGTTCAATCTCATATACTGATTCAAAGGATAACAGTTCCTGTTTGTCATCCTGGAATGCCCACCATATCAACATTGATCGCGTAATTCCTCGGCTATTACTGAATACATAGTTATTGAATACGTTCTTAACATGTATGGATTCAAATTGGAATTCTCTGAAATCAACTTCCTGATGTTTTACGATTTTTACCATTTCAGCATACACAGGAGTACGGAGAGCATTTACGCCTGGATTTGTCACTGCATACGACCAAATGAATCCTGTGATACGGCTCAGGAACTGATAGAATTTATCCTCTTCAAGATTTCCGTCTGCATCACGATTGCTCATATAATAAACAGACACAAAGTATGTCCACATACCATTTGGTGCGAAGTTCAGAACGTATAACCTACGAAGGATCTTCTCTGAAAATCTGTCGGTATCCTGATTGAGAACATCATTCCAGAAATTGGTCAGATCAATGATATTCTCAAGAGTTTCATCGTTCTTCAACAGTACATAGGAATTTTTCTCGTAGAACTTACGAAGAGCTTCTGTTGAAGAACCTTTAATACCCATCTTGGCTCTTTCATAGTACATGTATCTTGTGAAAGCCTCATCCATCGGAGTACCTGAGATTGGATGGAAGATGTTATTACATACCACCTCAAGGTCTTTCCATTTCTTGATGAATGCATCTTTCTTTCCAAGATTGTTGTAATATTTATAGAACTGCGCCTTAAAGATATCAGCATCTGACAATGGTTTACCACGGTCATTCAGCGTGCTGAATATTCTAAGTGCTGTATCCTGAGATTCTGCTTCAATCGGCAGAAGGATACAGTTGTTCATGATTCGGATCGGCAGAAAAGAAAAATAATCTGGATAGGTCGATGTGAAATCATTGATCTTCTGCTGGAAGAACCTGTAGTTCTGAGCATAATTACTCTTCATTCCAGCTGCATCACCTTTGATCAGGATAGATAAGAATTCATCCTTCTCATCATCGGTGGCTACTTCAGAATTAATCTTCAATGCCGTCTTATCAGCATCTCCGAATTCATCCGTTTTCCAGATACACTGTTCGATAAACTTCGCAGTTTTTTTCGCTTTATCGGTCTGCATTGATCCATAACGCTGATAAAAAGCTCTAAGGAGAAGCATCAGAGTGGTCAGACGCTGCTGACCATCAATGATCTCCTGCTTTCCATCATTGTTTTTGAATGTAACAATCGGCCCCAGGAAGTATTCTTCGTCCGAATTGAATTTATCACTATCATTATCAGGGAATGCGAAATCAAACAGGTCATCCCATAAAGTCTGACACTCTTTCTCTTCCCAAGCATATGGACGCTGATAATCTGGAATAAGGAAATCCGCTTTTTTATCAGTGAATAATGCTTTCACTGATTTCTGATCGATATTTAACTTTGACATTACGCTGACTTAGTTTCTATGTAGATGATTATCAATTTGAGCAGGCCTACCGAGAACATAGCGCCCAGTTTATGCATCATATCATTGCCTACGCCACAATACAATCCAACACCTGCTCGTCTGCGTGTTTTGAATGCTGCTGTGATAGGTGTTGACCAGATGTCCGAGGATCGTCGATGCATCCCGTTGGATGAAATCGGCAATGGGCGATTGGTAAAGGGAACGGGTATTAGGGGTCATGAAATTCTCCGATTTGCGATTCCAGTCAGGGAATATCGATATCATTTTCATGATCAACATCCCATGCGGCAACGTTATTTAATACATAATCAATGGTATTGGACATTTCATCCATATCACGCATAATCCGATCGTAAAAACGTGATTGCCATTGAAATATTATATTATTTTTACGTGCATACGCGGTAACGGCGCGTTTTATACATCGTATGGCAATTGATAACCATCCCGCCATATTTTCAATATATTGGGGGGAGGACGGCGATGATTCACCGGGCGTTTGGGATGATTCACCGGGCGTTTGGGATGATTCACTGGGCGTTTGGGATGATTCGCGTTGTAGAGACGCAAAATTTTGCGTCTCTACGGTGGATTTATTTACGGTGGATTTATCACGATTTATTTTTGAAAATTCCCGCCGTTTATATGGCGTTTTATCACCGTCAATAAATACAATTAAATGAACATGATTTGGCATGACCTGCCAATATGGTATTTCTGCATACGGGCAATGTTCGGTAACGGTTTTAATGCATTGATTTAAATATTCACCAATGGGGGAACATTTCATTATATTTTTCGCATTAGAAACGCAAAATTTTGCGTCTCTACGATGTTCGCCAATACCACGACCACGGAATTCATCATCACGCACGATTTCACCAAAAAAAATGAACGCGATTTTGGGTGCAAATAACCACATGATATGCACCATGATTATAATCATGTCCAGGACAACGTGATGATGGAATTCGATATCGATTCATGTATTTATCGTTCATATCCACCTCGCAGAAATTGGTTATGTTGTAACGTGATTTTGGGCCGATACTGTTGGAATGCCATTTTATTGTAGAGACGCAAATTTTTGCGTCTCTACAGTGGGAATTATTAAATAATTCCCACCCAAATGAAAATAAAATCCGCCCGCGTATGCTCGCAGGCACCAGGTGCCGAGAACATAGCGGGCGGCAAAGGGCCGTATCGGCAAAGCCGATAGGCCCGACGCGTGTGGCGTATGGCCGTTGTATGGCCGGCGTAGAGACGCAAAATTTTGCGTCTCACGGCCATGCAACGGTCATAGCCACCGCAACCATATCAGTATTAATTACGCCTTTTTGATTTCGAACGTCATGGCTTCGCCTTCGAACGCGGCTTCCATGGCTTGTTTGTCATTGGAGCGTTCGAGTTTGACGCAGAGGAGGCCTTCGGCCATTTTGGCGCCCCAGGCGGCGAACATGTCGATGAGGGTCTGGGAGTCGGACTGCCAGGTCATCGTGATGCGGTCTTCGATTTCGAGGCCGATTTCCTTGCGGGTGAGCTGGAAT
>JAZRVP010000052.1:0-10479 GCA_045599245.1 Myxococcota bacterium | reverse complement strand
AATATGAAATGAACTTTGTCGGCTCTCCAATTCGTTCATTTCATTTGCTCAATGGGCTCTGTGGTTTTCGCCATTCACAGGATGGCGAAAATCCTCGGCCCCCCGCTGGGGCTTTGGCCCAGACTCCACCAAAGGACTGAGTCCTTTGGAATCCTCAATATTTTTAGATGGTATAAGCCTTTTGGGCTGCCTATCCCTTGTTCCTCGCCGGGGCCCTACCCGGCTCTCTGCAATTTCTGCCTAAAAATTGCGAAATGCGCCATATTCAATAGATATGAATTAGCCCCGGGTGAATAGTAACAAGATGCGCGTCAAAACGCTGTTCGTGGCTTGCCAAAAGAAATGAGATTGGTTAAAAACCAAAGCTTTGAATTCGGGAGGAACGTCCATGAGTCAAATATGCAATCGTTGTGGCATGCCTGTTCGTCCAGGCTTTAAATTCTGCAATGTATGCGGAGCACCATTTAATCAGGAAGAAGAGGTTCACGACAACGTCGAGCCGTATTCCCCGTATCTTGGTCCGCAGGGCCGTGCCATTCGTCAGCTGACAGGAACTCGCGCGGGTTCATTTTACAATGCCTATCCCGTCTGCACCATCGGCCGTTCCAATACCGACATCTGTATCCCCGATGACAACACGCTATCCCCCATACACTCGCGCATCGTAACGCGTTCGGACTGCACGCTTCTCGAGGATCTCAATTCACTTAACGGCGTCTTTCTCAAAGCTCGCGACAAAATCGCCCTCCAGGACAACGAAATCATTCGCGCCGGAAATCACTATTTTCTCTACCAGTTTTTCTCCCCGGATCATTTCACGGAAGAATACGGAACAGAATTTTATGGTGCGCCGAACCGAGGCGAACATTTCAGACTCGTCGAAATCCTGAGCGGCGGCCGCCGAGGGCGCGCCTGCATGGCCCCGGACGGCGGTATTATCGTCGGTCGAACCGAAGGCGATTTCACCTTCCCTGAAGACGAAATGATGAGCGAAAAACATTTCACCATCCGCTGGACTCAACGCGGCGGCATCCTTATCGACAACTCGACTTCAAACGGAACTTTCATTCAAATTCACGAATCCACACGCGTTCAGGAAGGCGATATCTTCTTCGCAGGACGAAACCTTTTCTGCGTCATTTAAGCAAACTCATTTTGGGTTTGGGGCAAAGCCCCAAAAAGTAATTAATCAAACCTTCCTTAAGGACGATAAATATGAAACGTTTTCTGGCTTTTGCTGCACTTTTTTCAGCATTTTCAGTTTTTACCGGCTGCGATTTGGATGAGGGCTGCCTCGATGCAGAAGCCTCAGCAGTACTCATCACATCTGCGAATGGTGATTTTTATATC
Organism: Myxococcota bacterium; assembly: GCA_045599245.1. Classification (GTDB taxonomy): domain Bacteria; phylum Myxococcota_A; class Bradymonadia; order UBA4248; family UBA4248; genus UBA4248. The sequence continues at coordinate 9,129 of JAZRVP010000052.1, read as the reverse complement.
GACGCTTACGAATCCTCCCGTGCCAATGCCACAGACAGCACGATGGGCACAGGCGTCACACTTGCCTGCAATTATGCGGATCACATCCCATGGGGCGGTGCCTCTTACGAAGACGCCCATAACGCCTGCCTCGATGCCGGAAAACGACTCTGCACAAAAGACGAATGGATGGCAGCTTGCGGCACAACCGTCTATCCTTACGGCGATGATTACACCGAGGGCAACTGCAATGACAACGGTCAAAGTGTCGAATCACTCGCGACGGGAAGCAAAAAATCCTGCAGGACAGCCAAAGGCGTCTATGACATGACCGGAAATCTCAGCGAATGGGTCGAGGGCGGCATTATCATGGGCGGAAACTTCAATTCCAATGCTTCCGATGCCACGTGCACCACGGCACATCCACAAGCCAGTTATCTGGACGGCGCCACGACGACAAATATCGGGTTTAGATGCTGTAAGGATGCCTCGACGCTCTAACTTTCATGGAGTGCGGCTATCGCTGCGCGATACGCCTCACTTTGCGCGGCTATCTCCTTATCGTCGATACGCCGCGCATTTTTTATTTTTTGACTTCTGGGAACATACCCCAATTCAACGGAATGAATGATGTCAGGCAAGGAAGCCCAGACTGAAAAACATACGTGGTTCGAATCCGTCGGCGTCTACCTTCAGTGGCCGATTGTGCTCGTATTTTTTCTTGGAATTTCGAGCGGATTCCCGTTGCTGCTGACGGCCTCAACCCTGATGGCACGCCTCAAGGAATCGGGCGTTGACATCCAGACGATCGGCATTTTTGCAAGCCTTGGTCTGCCCTACACGATCAAGTTTCTTGCGGCCCCGATCGTCGATGCACTCCATCTTCCAGGGATTAAAAATCATCTGGCACACCGCAAATCATGGTGCGCCCTGACACAGGTCTGTCTCGTCCTGTCGCTGCTCGGGATGGCGTACTGCGATCCACAGACGCAGCTCCTGGAACTGGCCGTATGTGCGCTTTTGACGTCGACCTTTTCGGCACTTCAGGACATCGTGATCGATGCCCTCCGAATCGAAATTTTGCCGAAATCAGACCAGGGAGCGGGATCGGCTGCGGCGACGGCCGGGTATCGCATCGGGATGCTTCTGGCAGGAGCCGGAGCATTTGTTCTGGCCTCGTATGTTGCATGGAACACGGTGTACTGCATCGGCGCGGGCCTCATGGCTCTGTGTCTCATCATCACGCTGTGCATTCGCCGACTTCGCGGCGTCGAAGAAGCCCTGGACAAGGGCGAAATCACCCGCGAAGAAGTCGATACCGTCCAGAAAAAGTCATATCGCGACTGGATCAAGACGGCAGTTGTTGCCCCGATTACCGACTTTTTCAAACGGCCTTCGGCCTTGAACATCCTGCTCTTTATTGCGCTGTTCAAACTGGGAGATGCGATGGCCGGAAGTCTTTCAATGCCGTTTTATCTCGAACTCGGCTTTACCAAGATCGAGATTGCCGGCATTACGAAAGTCATCGGAGTCATAGCCGTCCTGGCCGGAACCTTTGTCGGAGGCAGCATTGTCAAGCGTTTCCCCATCATGAAAGCCCTTACAATCTGCGGAACGCTCCAGATCCTGTCGAATTTTGTGTTTGTATGGCTTGCCCAAAGCGGCAACGACATCGGGATTTTGACGGCCTGCATCGTCGTGGAGAACGTCACAGGCGGAATGGGGACAGCGGCATTTGTGGCCTATATGAGCCAGCTATGCAATGTCCGGTTTACGGCGACGCAGTACGCGCTTTTTACATCACTCTCGAGCATCGGCCGAACGCTCTTTGCCTCGAGTGCCGGCTTTATCGTGGCTGGCGTCGGGTGGAGTTCGTTTTATGTCATCACGGCCGTGCTGGGACTTCCCGGCATGGGCTTTTTGTACCTTGTGTGGAAAACCGACCAAAAAAAGGCAGCGCGTATCGGCCAGGCCGATAGCGATGCCCCATGACGCGCGTATCGGCAGAAGGCCGATAGCGCGTTTTACCCCAAAACCAACCCAAAGGATGAACAATGGCTCAAACGAGAGCGGTTTACAGCGGATCATTTGATCCGCCGACGAATGGTCATATCGATATTTTGAGGCGAACTGCGGCCATTTTTGACCACGTTTATGTGGCGATTGGCGTCAATCCGGCGAAGAAACCGCTTCTTGCAGCCGAAAAGCGCGTCGAACTGTTCAAAGAGGCCGTGCCGGAGCTTTCAAATCGCGTTGAATACGGCTTTTTTGAGGGGCTTCTCGTCGATTTTTGCCGCCGGAATGATATCCATGTCATCGTGCGGGGACTTCGCACAGGAAGCGATTTTGACTACGAATTTCAAATGGCACTAGCCAACCGTTCCCTGGCCCCGGACATCGAGACGATGTTTATTCCGGCATCGCCTGAACACATTTTTCTGTCCAGTTCGGCGGTGAAAGAAATTTTGGGATACGGTCGCGACATTTCCCCGTATGTACCGGCGTGTGTGGCGCAAGCCCTGGGAGATCACGAATGAACAGTTCAGCCTATCTTGAGAAACGATTCGAGCAATTGACGCGGCTTTGCGATGCCCTGACGCAAAAGAAAACAGATGCGATCACGGTTTATCGCGAGGGCGTGAAGGCGCTCAATGATGAGGCGGAAGATGAAGTCGGGCTGTGCAGCCTGAGCCGCGAATTTGGGCTTTGCCCGTTTGAAGAGGACGTCATATTTCTCGCGCTCTGCCCCGAAATTGATGCGCAGTTCAGGCAAAAAATCGTCATGCTTCATCAGAATTTTGCGCTTTCGCAGGTCGATGTCGGGCTTTCGTTGATGCTGTTTGCGGCAGATTTTGGAGAAAAAGTCGAGAATCGGCAGTGTTTCCAGCCGACGGGCCGGCTCATTGCAAATCATCTCATCGACCTGACGCCGAAACCGGGGGCCGAAACGCAGCTTCAATCGATGCTGATTACGCTCCCGCAACGAATCGTGAACCACATTCTGGGGCAGGAAACGGAGATGAATCTGGACGGTTTCAGCCGGCTTTTCTGGCCCCAAACGACGCTTGAGCAGGTATTGATACCGGACAAGCAGCGGCGTCAAATCATGTCGATTGTGAGCCACTACGAGACGTGTCTGTCGCTCAAACGGGCGTGGCATTTTGAAGAAATCGGAGGCGGCGGCCGAAACATCGTGCTGCTGTTTACGGGAGCGTCGGGGACGGGCAAGACGCTGATGTCGCAGGCGATAGCGCACACGCTGGGGCGTCCGCTGCTGCTCGTGGATGCGCATGAACTGCAGGCGAGAAGGAGCCTGGAGGACAATCTTGACCTGCTGATGAGAGAAGCGAGGCTAAGGCGCGCCGTTCTATTGTTCGACGACTGCGAGCTCATTTTTGCGAGCCGTTCGCAGGGAAACCGTGACCTGCCGCTGCTTCTTGCGGCACTTGATGCCTACGAAGGCCTCGTCATTCTGACGACCAATATTCCGACAGCGCTCGACTCGGCACTCGATCGGCGCATTACGCTGCAAATCGACTTTGAAGTCCCGCCGACACGCCTTCGTGAACAAATCTGGCGTCTTCATCTGCCCGAACAGGTTCGTCTTGCGCCGGATGTCGATCTACACCAGCTCGCGGATAAATATGAATTTTCAGGCGGTACGATACGAAATTCGGTTGTCGTGGCCATGAACCGGGCCCTGGCCGAAACCGGCGCCCAGGATGGTTCCCTTACGCTCACGATGCCCCTTCTCGACGAAGCCGCCAAAACTCAGATTCGAAATAAAATTAAGAAACTCGCCGATAAAACCATGACAACGCTGACGCTGGAAGATCTCGTTCTGCCCAAAAAAGTCAAGGAACAGATTAGAAGTCTGGTGGCATCGGTACGCAACCGCCGAACCATTTTCGAGGAATGGGGATTTGGGGAAAAGATCACCAAAGGTCGCGGCATTTGTGCGCTTTTCAGAGGAGATTCGGGAACGGGAAAAACGCTCTCGGCGGAAATCATTGCCAATGAACTCGGCATGACGCTCTACCGCGTGAGAATTCCGGCAATCATCTCGAAATACGTCGGAGAAACGGAAAAAAATCTCGAAAAATGTTTCCGGGAAGCGGCTGCAAGCGGTGCGCTGCTGCTGTTTGACGAAGCCGATTCGATCTTTTCAAAGCGAACAGAAGTCAAGGATTCCAATGATCGGTACTCGAACATGGAAGTCAATCTGCTGCTGCAGGAAGTCGAGCGTTTTGAAGGAATCGTCATACTCACGACGAATTTGGATGCGGCGATTGACGATGCGTTTGAGAGACGCCTGAATCACAAGATTGATTTTCCGTTTCCGGAAGCGCGATACCGTGCGCGGATATGGAAGAAACTCATTCCAGCAGGGGCGCCGACAGCGGGAGACATTGATTTTGAAATACTGGGTCGCGATCTGGAACTATCGGGCGGCAACATCAAGAATTCCGTCGTGAGAGCGGCATATCGAGCGGCCGAGCGAGGCATTCCCATCGACATGGACCTGCTCGAGGCGGCGGGTATTCAGGAATATCGCGAAATGGGCAAACTCGTTCCGACGAGGGCAAATCCATGGGATTAATCGAAAGTATTGTCAGACATGCACACGAAGAGGGCGAAAAAGGAGCCGTCATTCTGGAGCGCGCCAAATCATGCGGTATTGAACCGGTCGTGATGAAAGAGCTTCATGAAGGGCGTCTAAATCCGAAACTGCTGGACATGAGCGAAGAAGAAGCGCGGGACTGTGTTTTTGAATTTCGGATGAGACAGACGGCGCGAATCGGCCTCTGGAAACGAAGTCTTGAAAACGTTCTGGCGCACATCACGATGAAATACATTGTGCTCAAAGGCGCGCCGTTAGGGGAGATCCTGTATGGGGATGTTCTCTGGCGCGATACGCGTGACATCGATATCTGGGTTGAAAAAGAGAACGTTGACGAAGCGGTAAAGTGTCTGGAAGGAGCGGGATACCGCACGGCGCAGGCGCCACGTGAATGGGCGACAAATCAGGTCATGCTTGTTCATGACGTCCTTGCGCCGGTTGAACTGCACTGGTCACTGATAATGCCGCCGTGGTCATCACCGAGTTTTGAAGCGGCATACAGCCGACATCAAACGATCACGTGCCTCGGCATGAAACTTCCGTATCTGAGTGAAGAAGATTTGTGGGTTCATCTGCTGCTTCACAGCCACGAACACTTTTTTGCGATCAAAACATTTTGTGATTTAACGGCGGGAAACAAGAGGCTTCGTCACGATGAGAGGCTGCTCAAATCGTACGGCCTGATGCGTCTGGATCGCATTGTGAAGCGAGAAACGAGGGCCTATGAAGGGGAGAGCGAGCTTTCACACTCAATGGTTGTGAAGAGGTGGTATGAAAGTGTCCTGTGCCGGGATAATCGAAGCCATCTCATTTTTGGAGAGAGTTCTGAGATTTATGCGGGCCTTGGGGTGTTGGTTCGAGCGGGGTCAATGGCATTGCTGGATGGTTCATGCAACCGGATCGTAAATGGAGCGAAAGTCATATTTTACGGTCCGCACAGGGTAGGCAGAAAAGTGCACGAACTTCTGAGCAGGAAAAAGTAGTTAGCCAAAAGGCCAAAGGAAATAACCGGTCCTTGGAGAAAGGAAGGTTTGAGCTCACTGGGCTCTGCGATGCCAGCCGTCCACCGGACGCCTGCCTTCTCGGCCCCCCGGCTCTCGTCAATTTCTGCCTGAAAATTGCGTAATAATCCTGTTTTAGCCAATATCCGCCTGTATTTCATGTAGATTTGTGAATTATCACCTGGTAAGTAGTAACAAAGGGAATATTTCTGATAAAACAGGGAAGTCATGTAGGATAATGTAGGCCAAAAGATGAAAACGTTTGCATTTCCTATAAAATGAAGTATTTAAGGAACTCGCGCGAATTGAATTGCGTGAGAAGAACCCATGAGGAGGAGAAAACTGTGGATAAACTTCAGGTGATACAGGCAGCAGAAGAAAAAGGTGGCCAGAAACGACGAAAAGCCATTGAGAGTTTAATGATGTATGCCCGCAATCTTGGGTGTAATATTGAAGCAGGCGGGGGCCGGATCGGGGGAATCAACTTCCGTTATGGCGGAATTGGCTATGCGATTATGGATATCAGTACCGATGGGGATGTGAAATTATATGCGCAGCCGCATCCGAACAAAGATGCACCGGATCTTTTGAAAGATCGCATCAACAAATTTCTTGAAAGCAGAGAAGATCTGAAACTTAAAAGCCATCCGATCAATTGTCATGGACTTTTGAGTCAGAAAGTCGAAGAAGTACCGTATCAGGCCCTGACAGATTTTCTGGAGATGTCTCTTCAGGCTGTCAAAGATACCTACTATAAATAATGCGAGAGAGGCAGATTCTGCCTTTTATCGAAATTGCCTCCGATTGGAGGCTTTTTTTTTGGAGCAAATCTGGCGCAATATGATATAAGTTTGCGCCGATTTTATCGGCGGTATTTTTGAGCCGAGAACCCTAAAAGCCAACTGAAGCGAGAGGAAATCGCATGTCTACAATGTATGATGAGAAGAAATTTGATAAACGTTTGATCGAACGCCATTTAGCAGGAGGAGCCATTGATATGGCGCGTATCACGCCGGAAGAGCTGAAAGCCCATCTTGCATCGTTACCTGATCTGGCGGACAAATGTGAACCTGTATCGATCGAGCAACCGATTTTTGCGAAGCCGGAACAGGATAGTGACGAAGACGCAGAATAAATTTCAGGAGGGCTGAAAGATGTCAGAGGGTTCAGAAACGAGCGGAATGCCATTTTCGGCGTTTATATTATCACTGACGACGACAGCCCTGGCGGCGCTGGGGCAGTGTGAAGATCCGGCCTTTGAAGATTTGCCAAGAGATCCGGAAATCGCCCGCAACAATATCGATATTTTGATCATGCTTCGTGACAAAACACGAGGCAATTTGACTGAAGATGAAGAAAAACTGCTTCATTCGGTCATCTATGATCTTCAGATGCGTTACCTCAGAGAGACGCAGCATTAAAACCAAACCGGCGTATTCGCCAAACCCATGGAAATGATATGACAAAAATATTTTGCGGTTGTTCAGATCTACCGCATGATCGTCGTGCATTTTATCAGACAGCGACAGCGATTGAACATCGCGTTGGCCTGTTTTCACCGCCCAAAGCGAGAGTATTGAAATCGTGGGCTGAAGATGCACAGAATGCCAAGAACCCGATGAGAACGATTTGGGTTGCATGGCAAGCCTTTACCCATCGTCCAGCCGACATCAAAAAAGGTTTTGGACTCAAACTTTTACCCGAAGAATCCGCCGCAAATCTCGGTCATTTCCAGAAAACAGCCGAAAATATGCGCGTGTGGAACCGCATTAAAGAACAGGCCGTAAATGTCGGTGCTTCACACATTCTTCTCGAAACATCAGCCAATTTCACGCCGTCTCAAGCCAATAAAAATGCCCTGATCGCGTTTGCCAATGAATGGGCAGACCTCCCCGATGGCATGAAACTCGTGTGGCATGCAGCCGGTTTCTGGGAACGCGAAGAAACCGTTTCCCTGGCCAACAGCCTTCACATCATTCCCGCCATCGATCCACTCGTCGATGAACGCGAAGGTCTCCCGGAATGCAGCGAAATCTATTTCCAGATGCTCGGAAGACACGGCCTTCTCGACACATACTCTGACGACGATTTAGCTTGTATCCTCGATGCAGCAGCTCAATACGACGACGTGAGCATCATCTTCCGTACCTGTGATTCATTCGGCGATGCACACCGTTTGCTCAAACTCTCGGAAACGTATGAGCCTTCTGATGAATTCTCATTTGATGAAGAAGAATTCGATGACGAAGAAGGTGATGAAGATTACGACGACGAAGAAGAAGACGACGACATCGAATAACTCCCCTGCTCTCGTCCGTAGGATCAGAAAGGTTATAAAAAAAGGAACTCGTGATGGAGTTCCTTTTTTTATGGTTGAAGTTCCCGAATGATATCGATGACGTTTTTTAGTTCGAGGGCATTTTGTTCGGGCAATGAACAGTTGATGTAGATATTGGATCCGATTTCAAAACCCGCCGTTTTGCTCAAACGTGGAATGATGGAGATATACCAGTGATAATCTTCATCGGAAACGTTTACCGGGGCTGATCGAATGACGAAATTAAAGTCGGGATAATTGAGAAGTTTTTCCTGAGCTTTGAGCACGAAATAGAGAGCTTCGGCGAGATCATGAATTTCTGCATCATCCAATCGGCTGAAATGGGCGTGATGCGTAAGCGGAAAGATCCAGGTATGGAAGCTCGAAAGAGCGGCATAGGGCAGGAAAGAGACAAAATGTTCATTTTTGAAGAAGACGCGTTGATCGAGTTCAATTTCGCGTCGAGCCATTTCGCACATGAGGCACCGGTGATTTTCCAACCGATAGTTTTTTGTGACATCGAGACGGGTTTGAATTTGCCCTGAAACGATTGGTGTTGCGATGAGCTGTGAGTGGGGATGAATGATCGAAGAGCCCGCTTTTTCGCCGTTATTTTTAAAGATAATGATGTGTTTGACACGTTCATCTTTCTCGTGAAAACGGTATCGCTGCCGATATGTCTCGATGACGTTTTCGACCTCGGGAAGAGAAAGAGATGTGATTGTTTTGTTGTGCCACGGTGAATCGACGATCACTTCATGAATGCCGAAGCCATCGATTTTTGTCTGAAAAAAGTCACCGGAAGCCACGGGCTGAAGGTCTTCGTGAAGCGCAGGAAATTTATTTTTGATGACCCGCGTCTGCCAAGTGCCATTTTTTCGAGGAATTTTGAAAACTTCCTGAGAAGCAGCAGCTTCATTGCCGGGGCAAAAAGGGCAAGAGGGATCGAATAAAGGGAGTTCACTTCGAGGGACACTCTGAGCGAATTCCATAGGTCTTTTGGCACGTTCCGTGGCGATAATGACCCATTCCTGAGTGAGAACATTAAATCTGAATTCTGGCATAATTAGGAGCTTTAAAGTTACAGTCGGGGCTTTGCCCCAGACCCCACCAAAGGACTGAGTCCTTTGGAATCCTCAATATTTTTAGATAGTATAAGCCTTTTGGGCTGCCTATCCCTTGTTCCTCGCCGGGCCCCCCCCCCGGCTCTC
>JAZRVP010000051.1:0-1048 GCA_045599245.1 Myxococcota bacterium | reverse complement strand
AGAGACACAGAGAAATCGGATTTTTCTATCTTGTATGTTCAGTTATAACTCTTCATTTCTCGAACATACATTTCACCAAATGGGTGAAAACCAAGTTCTGAGATTTATCATCATATCCGTGCAAACCTCTGTGCCTCTGTGCCTCTGTGTCTCTGTGTTTAAATATCGGTACGCTGGCAAGTTTCAACTGCCGAATTTAGGGTGAAAGTCGGCCGAGATCCGGCGCCAAACGAAACACTGACCAAAACCTGACGCTGAGTCGGATAATTCGCCGCCTTTCGTGCAAATGACGCCTTGGTCATCAGGTTCTCCACAAGCTCCTCGACAAAGTAACGCGACAGAATCTCGTTATGCTCGGCACGGAAAGAAGGATCGTCCATGTCCGCGTCGAGGCGGGCCTCCGTGGCGCGCATGCTGGCTTCCATCTCAGGTGTGATCTTCAAGCGCATGATCGTACTTTCGCTTCGAAGCAGCGGTGAACGAAGAAACCAGCGCTTTATTTTCGCTTGATGTTTTTCGCCATTGTCGAGATGATGCTCACTATCCCCATGAAAAGCGTGATGCACCCACTGACTTGATTGCCTTTAACAATCAAGAACGTACATTTCGCGCCGCAAGATTGGCCTCTTTAGGCATTTGCATCCTCCGACTGATACTGGTCGAGAAGACGGTTAGACTCCGTTTTCATGAGCTTACCGACTTTGATAAAATGACGAGAGATCCCACATTCGCCAACGATGGTAGGATGAAAATCATAATCCCATCCTCGGCTGAGAAGTTTCAATCCGAGATCAAGAGACTTTAATGCGCTGTTGATATAATATCCCATGGCCAATGCCTCCATGCAGTAGTTATTATATCAAAATAGGCTGCCGACAACAAGGGCCCGCGCTTGCGCGCGAGCCCTCGGGGTGCGATTTTTTCTGGTGACATCCATTCGCCCTTCTTGAACGATCAGGCGTTTGAAAAAATCGCACCCAGGGATGAGGGGTTAGGCAATAGGCAATAGGGGTGGAATTTCTCATCTTTCTGTTCTTCGTTCCAGCGC
>JAZRVP010000050.1:0-61756 GCA_045599245.1 Myxococcota bacterium | reverse complement strand
AGAGCCCAGTGAGCAAATGAAATGAACGGTCGAGGCGTTGTGCACAACGCCTCGACCAACAGGCTCGGGAAACGAAGTTCATTTTATATTGCGAACTGAGGACAGGGGCAAAGCCCCAGCGGGGTTCGGGGCAGAGCCCCGCCGGGGCTGAGATGCTGTGGTTAATCGCTGTAACTTTTTCGTCCATGGTTGTTGATGTGCTAAAATAGGGGTTCGGGAGGATGGCATGCGAGTGATTACAAATGTGGAAATTGCTTCTTTCTGGCAGAAAATGGAGGCGTTTCATGAGCAAATGCTGCAAGTGCTTATGGCAGATGCGGATTGGAACGGGCTGTCCATTTTGCAGAAATTGTCAGAGAAAAAGAAGAGTGTGGATGGGATAAATGTCGCCTCTTCGATGACCGCTATTGCCGAACTTGAGTCTGAATTGGCATATTTTTCTGCCCAAAACGCACTCGCAGTGGAACTCCATGCTTTTGCCTGTGAGTGTTCGCAAATCGTAAGGGAGAGCGAAAAAAAAGCGGCTGTCGGACAGACTGGATTGGTTCGAAAGCTGTTTTCGATGCATTCGTTTTTGGATGGTGTTTCCGGGGCGGAGGAATTTGGTCAGGTTCGGGCTGAAATGGGCGGGGATGTTCGTTTTGGACTGGGATTGGGGCTAAAAGACGGTTCTCTTCATCGTTTTTTTACGCGTCTGGTTGAGGCGGATTCTCCGCAGTTGGGAATGATGGCTCGGTGTTTTGATCGGGAAGCCGGAGGACTGGTCGAGGCAATTGAAACGGGACAGACCGGATTTGAACAGTACTTTGAACATCAGTTAATCCTTCGCTACGATCCGATCATGTCGCGCAAAACGTTTGATTTATCGGACTGTTTTCACGATCGATTTGCTCGTCTCGGTGCCGAGCCTCTCGCACGTTCGGTCCAGGTTGAACTCGTTGCCGGCGATCGTTTTGAAAAGGCAAAAAAACACGCCGGGGCATCGGGAATTCGTTCCCTTCGCGGGTTCGCCATGCTTTTTGATATCAATGAACCGGCTTGTGATGAAATCGTATCTTGTGTCGGTCGTGAACCTGGTGAGGTTCAGAAATGCCTCTCACTTGCGGATGCCGTGATTGGGCGAATGCATGGGCATTTGGCTTCTCATTGGCAGAATCGGCTTGAGTCCGTGTTTCGCGGATCGGGCTGGGTCGATGGACGGTTGTATGATGAAAGACGGTTTTTTGGCGATAATGTCGAAGAAAAAGCATGGAATGCTGATGACCTGGATGCGCCGGATGAGGATGTAAGTTCAGAACCGGAGCCCGGACATACCTATATTGCCTGCCCCGGAGACAGAATATCCTCATTGACGGAAAGAGCTTATCATGGGCAGGGGGATTATCGTTTTGTCCTTCGGCAGAATCCGCATATCAGCAGACCCGATTGTTTGGAGCCAGGAACGCGGATCTATTTTCCTGAAATTCATCGTCGGGATTTGTCGGAAACAAAGTGCGCACCGCAGACGAGCGTCAAGTGGAGTCAGGATGATGTCATAGTTTGTTCTAACCGTGTGATTTCTGCGGTTTATCCTTTGACAGCTGGTCAGAGAACTTCGTTTTGTGAGGCATTGAATTCCATTCAGGAAACGCGTCTTTGTTATGCCTGCGTCGTTGAGCTTCCCGTTGGCGCGGCCATTGTGTGTCAGCGTGAAACGCTTTTGATTTCAGAAGAAGAAAATGAAAAGCGAGCGTCTGAGAAGTATCCCGGGCGTGAAAAACCGGTGTTGTCATGGTTGGAAGAGCTTGCGTCTCAGATTAGGGGTGACGTCATTCTAAAAAATGGAGCGCAGCTCCCACTGGCATCCCTTGCGGGACAGAAGCATCGAGCTCAGTGGATGGCGGCATCGCTTAATCGCTATATCGGGCTTGAAGAAAAAGCGGCATTGAAGCTCATCATTCATGTCAAAAGTCGTTGTGTGGATGTAGTCGATGACAGGGATGGCGTCATACTCAGGCTTGAAGATGAAGATTTTCATGCGATTCGGCAGCAGCCGTTGCGACGGCTTTCGGATTATGTGGCTCCGCCTGTCGTTCAGATGAATGCACTTTCTCAGATTTGGCTCTCGGCGGCTTTGCAAATGCCTTGTGAAATTGCTGTTCCGCCGCTGTCTCAGGTCAATCAATTCAGTTCGATTCCTTTTGACAGCGGCATACAGTTTTTTGTTCCCATGGGAACGGCTGTATTCCCAATGATGGCCGGTACGGTCGTTGACTGCGGTCGTTTTCCCGGATGCGGTGAAGGTATTTTGCTTCGACATCATCATGGCTTGTACAGCCGCTATACTTGTCTTGCGGCCGTTTGGGTGAAGCCGGGAGAACGGGTTTTGGCTGATACGATGATGGGAAGGAGCGGTTGTTCAATAATGGATATGCAGCCAATGCTCAGACTGGAATTGAAATATTCCGAAAATGAGATTATCGACTGGTTCGGGTTTGAGGGTCAGAGTCTCGAGTATTTGAATGTCGTTTGCAATATCTGGCCACAGGATGCCTATTTTGATGTCATTATGGGGGAATAGTTGGAAAAGTTCTGTGGAGTTTTAATATGCTTGATTCTGGCCATTTGGTGTTTGACAGGCGGTGTTCACTGGGCGGATTCAATCGTATTGACGGGGTTATGTCTGGCTGGTGCGAGCATTGTTTCATACCTGGGATGGCTGAAATCCGGTGCGCGTGATGGCTTGCCGGAGTTTGTTGACAAGAATATTTCAACATTTCACGGTTTTGGCCCGTTGGGATGGATGCTGACCTTGATGATGGCATTAACGGTTTGTCAGCTCATTCCCCTTCCTTTGGCACTTCTGGATGTTCTTTCGCCGCAGTCATCGGCGCTCTACCGCGAAGCGTATGCTCTGACAGGGATGGATCGTTCCTGGGGAATGCTCACGGCCTGTCCTGGACGTACGGCGTTTGCGCTTTGGGGACTGATTGGGTACTGGGGCATCTATGTCATGTCTCTTCGACTCGGTGCCACTCGAAACAGCGTGTTGAAACTATCCCATTATATTGTCGTTGCCGGGGTTGTGTTTCTCGGCATGATGGTACTCAAAGACATTGCTTATCCGATTTCGCTTGGCGGAACGGGAGAAAATGCCGCATGGCATATCGGATTTCCCGTCAATGAGAACCATATAGCCGGTGTGATGGGATTTCTTTCCACGATGTCACTAGGTGCGTTTTTTTCCCGAAGACATCGTCACGCCGGGGCGCGAAAAGGGCTCTGGCTCCTGTTCTATGTTCTGTTTGGTGTTGCCGTCGTTATGCTCAAAAGCCGGGGCGGAATCATGGCCTGGGGAATAGGGCAGGTCATCGTGTGTGCATACGCCTTTGCGCGATCCAGAGGACTTGGATGGAAGACCGGATGCATCATTCTCGGCGCGTTGGGCGCCGTGATCGCTATTGTTTTGACAGTTTCTGCATCGACGATTGGTCAGATAAAGACGGAATTTGAAGAAACACACCTCGAGGCTTCTGTTTCTGAAGAGTTCGTTGGGGGAAATGATTTCGTTCGTCAGCATGACAAATTGAGCAAGACTCAGCTTTATGGCGATTTCTGGCGCATGGGACAGGACTGGGGGCGTTTGGGAACCGGACGATCGGCGTTTTATGACGTTTATCCCGTATATCAGAGCTTTTCGTTTCCAAAGCATTTTCGACATGCAGAAAATGAGTATTGGGAAGTGCTCCTCGAGTACGGATGGTTCTGGGGCAGTGTGTGTCTGATTTTGGGACTCTGGGGTATTTTGCTTTTTGTCCGCGCATTTTGGGGGCACAAAGAGGAACGAGGCGTCATGTTTGGACTTTTGGCCGGCGTGATTGCACTCGGGACGCAGAATATTTTTGATTTTGGATTGAGATACTGGACGGGAGCTTTTCCCTTCTGGATGGCCTGCGGCATTCTCGAGGCTCGCCGTCTTCGCTGGATTCACGGTCGGGTAGATAAGGACGAACCCCGCATTACTCGCTATCGAAAGGTCGAATGGATTGTGGTGAACGCGATCGCTCTCGGTGCTCTGATAACGGCCGTTGTCGTGCTGCCCATGGCCATTGACGGAATGAGGGAATCCGGACTGAGAAAGATGAATGCTCTGATCGTGAAAAATTCTTCGGCATCGTCCAGTGTGGATGAGCTCATTAAGAAAAATATTGCCGTCAGGCCGGGGAGTGCCAATCTTCGTCGTATTGTCGGAAATGCACTGATTGCTGATGCGAGAGCGGCTAAGACGGAGGATGAACGCCGTGAAGTTTGGAAGAGAGCGCGAGTCTGGTTCGAATCGGCAATTTCCAGGGCTCCTCGCAATGCAGATGCACAGCTCAAACTTGCGAAACTTTGTTACGTTTTGGGGGATGAAACGTGTGCAGCCGACTACTATTTAAAGGCGATAGAAAACGATTACAGGCTGACGAGCGTGGCCATGTATGAAATGTCTGTACTTGGGGGTGGGAGCATTCGACTGCCTCAGGAACGCGATGCTCAGCTTTCTCTCGTCAACAGCCTGCTTGAACGCGGCCGATATGATGTCGTCCTAAATCTGATGAACGGCCTGAAAGATGCGGATCCCGTCTATTCTGCGGCCATCGAATGTCAGGTGTATCGAAAGATGGGGTTTGATGATGGATGCGATTCAGTCATTGAAACGTTGGCTGGACAGCCAATGACGATTCTGCTCTTTGAACTTCATGCCGATTCCCTTGTTCGACAAAAGAAATACGATGAACTGATAACATTTATCGTTGAAAACGAATCGGGGCTTTCGAGAGAGAAAGCGTACTGGCGTCGTCGTATGTTTGCTTCGGCATATTACGGGCATGAGCGAGGGGATGCATGGTATCGTCGTGAGGTTACGAACAGTATCGAGCATTTCAAAAAATTGAGCGGAACGCGGAAATCGGAGGTTTTTGATATTGCGCTTTGTGAGGCGCAGTACGCATTGGAACTTGAACAGTTCAGCCGCGCCATTCGAAGTGCTGGAAATGCTCTCGAGATCAGACCCGGCAATAAGCAGGCTCTTCTCATTTTGGACGCTGCAAAAGAAAGGCAGGCACTTCGGATAGATGGAAAAAATAAAAAATAAGCCGGGCGTATTGGCCAAAAGCCAATAGCCGGGCTCAAAGTCTGCGTATGTCTTCAGACATAGCAGATGGCTCATATTTAAAAGAAATCAGACCGTACAGTATGCATCGTGCGAGTGTTTTGTGAGGTATTCGCGAAGCATCTGGCGGCTTCGGCACAGACGGCTCATGACCGTTCCAATCGGGATGTTGAGCGTTGCTGCAATTTCTTTGTACGAGAGCTCCTGAATGTCGGCAAGAATGATGATGTTTTGAGAATCATCCGAGATGGCGTTCAGAGCCTTGAGCATTTCATCGGACAAACTGAAAAGCCATGAATGATTGCTCGTGGATTCATCGTTTTCTAACGCGGAATCCGGCTGTCTGCTCGATGGCATGAGTTCCTGGTGGCTCGTCAGAGCCTGTTCAATGAAGGCTTTTTCTCGTTTTTTATGTCGATATTTGTTGATGAACGTGTTCGTGAGAATTCGAAACAGCCAGGCCCGACAGTTCGTTCCTTCCTGGTAGGAGGCAAAGCTTCTGTATGCTTTAAACAGCGAGTCCTGAACGAGATCTTCTGCATCCGATTCGTCATGCGTGTATTTGAGTGCCATGCCGTAGAGTTCAGGAAGATGAGGCATGGCTTCCTGTTCAAACCGGGTATTGGTCGTTGTCATGAGAACTCCTGATTAGGCGCGAATAATGCCAAGGGATGCGGCATAGTCATGGAGTTTCTGCCGGAGAATCTGACGGCCTCTGAAAAGGCGACTCATGACGGTTCCAATGGGAATGGAAAGTTTTTCTGATATTTCACGATATGACTGTTCCTGAAGGTCGGCCATAATGACAATTGCGCGGAAATCATCGGGAACATTCTTGAGAGCCGAGGAGACTTCGTCGCTGAAATCTTTGCTGTCTTCGACAAAATCCTCGTCCGGATAAAAAATGTCTCGGGTGTCGGGATGATTTTCATCAAGTGCCTCGTTGCGATCCACGCTGCTCAGTTCGCGGTGATTGTGTCGGTACTGCGAAATGAACTCGTTCGTCATAATTCTGCACAGCCAGGCTTTGCAGTTCGTACCGGGTTCAAATTTATCGAAATTGCGGCAGGCGCGAATCAGCGTATCTTGAACGAGGTCTTCCGCATCTTTTTCGTTTTTTGTCAAATGCAGCGCGTGCGCCATTAATGCGTCTTTATGGCAAAGGGCTTCTGACTGAAATCTATCTTCCAAGGATGACATGGGAACCTCCAAATATTCAAAAAAATTACATGCCCGTTTGGGCTGTGGAGGCATAAGAAAGATTCAGACCAATTTTAAATAAAAATTTTCCTTAATAAAATCAATAACTTGTGATGTGTGTGCCGATGTGGTTGTTTTGGTGTTTTATGTAATATGTGGATTGCATATTTTATAATATGCAATTTGAATATTATTTAGGGTCAAAAGCATTGCTCGCGTGATCCCATTTATTGTGAACCCAGCTTGCGGGTTCCGGAGCGTTTTGATGTTTTGTGCCGATGTGTCCTCGAGCAGAAAGAACGGCTTCGCGCCTGGCGTTTTTTGCGGTTTCTTCTGGGGACTGAGGCGGATTGAGTCGGGCCGAGTAATAAATCATCTGCCATGGAATGGGCAAAAGAGTGAGAGCCAGTTCGTCGAATGAAATTTCTTTGGAAGATGTTTCGATGGAATTAAATTCACCTTTTCTTGCGCGTTCAAAGGCGCGACGGGTTGTTTCCGGGCCGAGGTTTTCGAGCATCAGAGTCTGGAGCATGGGCAGTGCCTGATGCGGGATTTGTGCCATGAGAAGGATGAGGGTTCGAGTGGCCCGGGGATGAGCGAGTCCAAGGGCGTGTATGATGCCGGTGACGGCTTCTTCGTATTCACCCTGGGTGCATTGCAGGTCAATCCAGAGCTGTGCTGCGGGCCAGTAGAGCAGGTCGTCACAGGGGATTTTATTCAGGGCGCGGCGCAGGGTTTGGGCGGCGCAGTAGGGATCATCGATCTGTGAGACGGTTTCAAGAAGGATGAGATCGGGCTCGTTGGGGATTTGTTTTTGAAGTTCCTGACAGAAACGGAAGCATTTGTTGGTGAGGTTCGGGTCATGTCGAAGGAGAAGTTTTTCGATGAGACGTTTTCGTCCGGCATGATTTGAGGGCAAAAGGTCGAAGGCGGAAGTTTGATCGAGGCAGTCGGCATCGAAAGCGCAGAGAACGGCCTGAGAGAAGGTTTCCGGGGTTCCGAATTTCATCGAGAGGGAGAGGAGTTCAGGGGAGACCTCGCGGGCGTTCATGGCATTGTGAAGGGCGTTCAGGGCGAGTTTTTCAGAGAACTGTTCGACGACGGAGTGCCAGAAATCGGGTTTCATTGAGCATGGCGTGGGGGCAAAAAGTCCGGCATCAGCCGCAGGATGTGTAATTTGGACACTGTCAATGGCGTGTTCAGCCTTTCCGAACTGGTTGAGTTCAATGGCGAGATCGGCCTGAAGAAGCCATAGTTGAGGGGCGTCGAGTCCCATGGCGAGTGATTTTTCGAGAAGGATGGATGCCTTTTCGAGGGCGCCGGCATTGCGCCACGCCTGAATTTGCCAGAACGTTTCAAAGAGTGCGAAGGCACGGCCGAAGGACTGTGCGTAGAGACAGTCGGCATCGTCCGAGGCGGCGCCAAGGTTCCTGAGCCATGCGGCAAACCATGAAGGATCGCCGTTTTCGCGGCGTCTTAGTGCCTGAACGAGGAAATCGACAGGCGTGTTTTTTGAAGCCGCCGGAGTGTTTCCAAGCCATGCTTTGAGGGCCTCCGGCGGAGCCGTGACGGAATTGTTTTCGCCGTCCGGAATGCTGATATTCAGGGCTCTTTGACGGCGCAGAAGCTGGCTGTCTGTGGGCTCCAGAAACAGGAGCAGGGCGGCAAAATGTTCGACGTCAGTCCAGGTTTTATCAAGGATGCAGAGGGCTGCGCGTCTTTTTTCATAGACTTCGTGTTTTTTCATGAGACTCAGGGCTGCTGCCGTGATCTGGATGGATGCGAGCACGAGCTTTTGGGTCGATGCCTCATCGTCGGGCATCTTCGAAAGGATGAGACGCAGAAGCTGGCAGGCGATGTCAGGAATGTGTTCGTTTTTTGCGCCGTGAATGAAGTGCGTTCGGATGCAGTCATCGATGGCTTCCGGGAGTGCGTCATTCAAAAGGGTAAATTCGTTAAGGACGGCAAATGACGCGGCCATGGTTCGCGGCTCGAAATCGCGATCCCCGGGATCGGTTTGAACAAAGTCGAGATTCTGTGCGGCCCACAGGAGGGCTTCTCGTGCCGTGAGATCTCGAAGAAAGGCGTCGTCTTGCTGTGTCATGTCCGGACCAAAAAATAAAAAAAGCCATGTTCATGACATGGCTTAAGTAAACGGAATGGGGGAAGAAAATTACCGGTAAGTGAAGGTGAACTGAAATTCGCAGATGTTGAACTGATCGCCTTCATCGATGCGTTTGGTGTCGATTCTCTGTCCCTGGAATTCGATGCCGTTGGTGGAATCGAGATCCTTGATGTAGTAGGCGCCATTTTTGAAGATGACGGCGCAGTGTTTTCTGGAGATGTTTCCATCGCGGATGACGAGGTCGGCGAGCTGAGAGGAACGGCCGATAATGTATTTGTCCTTGTCGACGGCGTAACGCTGGTTGGCGAAGATAATATAGAGAGGCGGCTGTCCGAAAGCCTGCTGAGGCTGACCGTAGTGCTGCTGCGCCTGAGGAATGACGGTAGGGGCAGGCGGCTGAGCGGAGAGAGAGGCCAGTACCATGGGTTTTCCGCCGGGACTGGGGGCGTCAGCGATGTCTTCTTCGAAAATCGAGGGCGGTCTTCGATAGCTGCTTGCCGGAGTGGGAGGCGGAACGCGTGCACCCTGTGGCGGGACATTCATGGGGGCTGGCTGAATGGAGGCAGAAGCGGCATAAGGAGAAGGCTGTGGACTTCGGCCGTAAGCCTGCTGCGGAACGTTCTGCTGGGGAGCTGCCGGGACGGGCTGCCTGCTGTAGGCGCTCTGGCTCACCATGGGATTTTGCGGGGCCATCATCGGATTCGGCTGGTTCATGACAGGGCTCTGCTGTGCCTGAACGAGCTGCATACCGCTGCTTTGGAGGTAGGCCGTCATGGCTTCATTGATGAGCACATCGACGCTGCATCCGCGCTGCATGGCATAGGCGGAAAATGTCTGCCATAAGGCTTCCTGACAGTAAAAAGCACGGCGTGTTGAAGAATTGGGATCAGGCATATTAACCTCATGAAAAAATAAGCCGAACCTGAACGATGCCATCGAATTCAGAACGGCATAATGAACCGCAGTATCCTATAACAAAAGGTGTTCGTGTGCAATTGCGTTTGTATTTATGTCAGAAGGTTGCAGCGGGTTCTGGGTAGAGCCCCGGCAGAGCGGGGCTCGGGGCAGAGCCGGGCTGAGATGTCATTGGGGAAGGCGGCCTATCGCGATGCGATACGGCCTTTTTGTGCCGTGCTATCGGCCTCTGGCCAATACGCCCGGCAGCTTTTTGGTGTGCACCGATTGTTTCAACTCAGCCATGGGGAATTACCAAATCTACATGACAGGCTGAGATTATTGTTATGGATATATTTAAAGAGACCACATAGCGGCGGCATCCAGCCGCAATTTTCAGGATAGCATTGCCCCCGGAGGCATGGTGCTTTGCGCCATACCCCCGTTTAAGCAAAACATCGGCTTCCAGCCGATTAAATATTCACATTAACTATGACCACAACAATAGCTAAAAAAGAAATTTTCGCATTTTTTAGGCAGAAAATGCAGAGAGCCGGGGGGGCCGAGAAGGCAGGCGTCCGGTGGACGGCTGGCATCGCAGAGCCCAGTGAGCAAATGAAATGAACGAGTTGGAGAGCCGACAGGCTCGGGAAACGAAGTGCATTTCATATTGCGAACTGAGGAGGGGCCCCGGCGGGGAACAATGGTAAGGCAGCCCAAAAGGCTTATACCATTTAAACTTATTGAGGATTCCAAAGGACTCAGTCCTTTGGTGGAGTCTGGGGCAAAGCCCCAGCGGGGTTCGGGGCAGAGCCCCGAATGAGTCGATTAGCCTTTTTTGTCGAGGAGGCTTGAAAGCTCGCGATGAATAATGCCGTTTGTGGCGATAATATAATGATCGTGCGGATCGTATGGCTGGTCGTTAAAACCGGTTACCGTTCCGCCGGCTTCCCGTACGAGTACGACGCCTGCCGCCGTATCCCATGGCTTGAGATGGATTTCCCAGAAGCCGTCAAACCATCCAGCGGCAACACTCGCCAGATCGAGAGCTGCACTGCCTGGCCGGCGCACCGAATGAACGGCGTGTGAGACGCGATCAAAATTCTCAATGTTCGGGATTCGGTCTTTGTGCGGGCCCACAGGAAATCCCGTTGCAAGAAGCGAACGCTGAAATTCGGCATTCGTTGAAACATGAAGTCTGTTTTGATTGAGCCAGGCACCAAGACCGTTTGCGGCATAAAATTCATGTCCCTGAATGGGATTGTTCACGACACCGACGACGGGCGTTCCATCGACGACGAGCCCGATCGAAATGCAGGACCAGGGAAAGCGGTGGGCCATGTTGGATGTTCCGTCAACGGGATCGACATACCAGTATGGCTGCCCCGATTTTTTTGCGTCATGAATGCCGCTTTCTTCACCGAGAAAACCAAAATCGGGTGTTTCATGCGAAAAGAAGTCGATGAGCAGTGCCTCATTTTCCGTATCGATCTGTGTGACGAGGGATTCGTCAGCCTTGATATCGACAACTCGCTCGACCATCCATCGATCGGTGAGATTTTGTGCGGCGATTTGAGCGGCTTTTCGTGCCGTGAGCAGGAGGCTTTCGTAATTCATGGTGAGAAGACTTTATCAAGAAGAGGGCAAGCGGATGACAAAAAAGCCGGCCCGAGACGGCCGGCATAAACAGGATGAAGTGGAAAAAAATCAGATGGCGTAGTCAAGGGAATAGCCATTTTCTTCTTTGATGGAAGAGAAGATGAGGAAAGTTTCCTGACGTTCGAGTCCCGGGAGTTTTGAGAGTTTGTCTTTGAGCAGAGAAGCGAGGTGTGAGATGTCTCTGAGAACGACGTGCAGGGCGTAGTCGTAACGGCCGGTGATGTGGTAGCCGACCTTGACTTCGGGAATTTGAATGAGCTGTTCTTCGAAAGAGGCGATCGACTGAAGCTGATGCTGGCTCAGGTTGATGAGGATGAGAGCCTGAACATTGTAGCCGATGGCTTTTGGATTAATGACGGCACGATAAGAAGTAATGATGCCCTTTTCTTTAAGATTTTTGACGCGGTTGAGCATGGAGCTTTCGGCGAGATTGTTCTGAGCAGCAAGTTCTTTATTGGAGATATCGGCCTGTCGCTGAAGTGTTTCAAGGATTTTTTTATCAAGTTGATTCATAACATTCTCCGGCATTGAGTCATACATACAATGGTGGCCGTCGTGAAAGAGTGTGGCATGGCAACCTACATGTGGCGGTTGGTGAGAGTATGTACATCAAAGCGGCTGATTTGAGCAAGTATTTTTTAATGATAATTCGATTTAGTTTGATAAAGAACGAATTTTATTAAGAAATAGAGAGTGTAAGGGCATTTGGGAAGGTGTGTTGAATGAGAAAGTTTGCTGAATGAGGGATTGGCAAGTGGAGGTTTGGCCCCGGAGGGGCCCCGGAGGGTTAATGCGGCGTATGGCCTTGAGCCATAGCCGCATTGCGCAGTCCGTATCGGCGCGGCACGCGGCGATAGGATGCGCATTCCAGTGGATATGTGAATTACCGTGGCTGAATAGTAACTCATGAAGTCTAATGAAGAATAAAAACGGCTTGAGAATTAGGCATGATACTGATAATTTTAGCGGCTGTTGCAAGCTTGCATCCTATAAATGGTGGGAATGAGGCATGAAAAAACGCAGAATATCCTGTTTGTTGATGACGGTTGTGATGCTGTTAGGCATGAATGGTGTTTGTTATGGCCAGTCGGATGCCTTTGAATTTGGAGAAGCGTTGTCAAAAGGGACAGAAATAGGTGCTGGGATGAGTGGAATGGGAGATGCCATGATGTCCGGCACTGTGGAGGGGAGCTGGTTTTGGGGCCTGCTGGGGGATGCCACTTTATTGAGTGGGACGACGGCTGTTTCCAGTGATGCGAATGTCCGCACGACGATTTATGCCGGTGGGCCTGGGTATATTGCGGTGAGCCGTGATTCGGGAACGAACTGGCTGGAAGTGCTGAAGCTGGATTCAAAAGCAGAAGATGTGGAAGTCGTTGTTTCAGAGGAGGGGGAAGAAGAAAATGAGCTGAGGACGGTGTCCGGACTGACGGTGTCGCAGCTTCGGGAATATCTTCAGAATGAGCTTGAGCAGCAGTTTGATGCGACGGAAGCGGAAGGGATGCTCGAGAGAATCACGGACGAGGATTTGAGCCAGGCGACGGACATGAGAGAGCTTGAGGGGTTTGATTCGATAGAGCTCGATATGGAGACGGACCTGACGGAGATCGATGCGGGGACGTCAGTGAGTGTGAGGCTGAATGATTTCGACGATTTTATGACGCGTTATATGACGGCGGTCTATGCGGGAGCGCAGCCGGAGGATGCAGCGAGGGTTGCGGGCGATCGTCCCGGTGTGTGGTCGTTTGTGTCGAAGTCTGGGCGGACGTTTGCAGTGACGTCGGATCGGATTTATGCGACGGGGAACCAGGGGGAGAGCTGGTCGGAATTTTATGAGTCGCCGGAGGAAGCGTCGATATTGTCGTTTGCGTTGAGCGATGACGGGCAGTTTTATGCGATCGGTCTGACGACGGGCTTGCTGATGACGCGCAATGGCGGCGGTGACTGGGTGATGCTCAGGGATGTGTTTGGTGGTGCCGTCCATGAAATCAATATGCTTGGCGGAAGCGAAATCGTCGTGACGACGACGGGCGGCGTGTATCGATCGGCGGATGTTGGTCTGACGTGGACGGAAGAGATGATTCCGCTGGAAGAGACGGAATATCTTGTGAGTCTGGTTCCCGGTCAGGGGCGAAGTGCGCTGGCCGTGACAAGTGATGCGTTGTACATAACGCGAGATGGCGAGTATTGGAACAGCGTAGATTGCGGCCCGTTTGAAGATGAAGTGATTCGCCAGGCTGTGGTGACGGACCCGTCACTGAATCGATTTATAGTCAGAACGGACATCCATGTTTTTGAATATGACGGTTCGCGTTGGCTTTCGCAGAACAAGTCTCTGATGGCGAGTGATTTGGGGAATCTGAGTCTGACGGGGGACGGCATATCGTTTGCCGTGATGGCATCTGCGTCAGGCGTGTGGATGGCTCAGGATAAGGCGTATCTTGAGATGTCGGACGAATACAAGGAGCTTTTTGCGCAGTGGTCAAAGGAGCCGTCGGATGCGCTGGTGGTAGAGAAAGCCCTTGAAGCGCATTATCTTGGTGAGATGGCTGAGAAAAACTGGGGTCTGCGGAGCCGTCTGTCGTGGCTTTTGCCGCTGGTGACCTTTGATTATATTTATAAGCAGCAGCGAACGGATCGAGTAAAACGCGTTCTGGACGAGATGAAAGGCTATATCACGTCAGAAGTTTTCACGCAGCAGCGTCAGACGCAGAGTACGTGGCAGATCATGGCGCACTGGAATATCAATATCGCCGAAGGCGTGAAAGATGAGCTGGATGGTGAAAAGACGTCGTTTATGCTTCGACAGAGGCGTGATGCCGTTGTGAAGGCGGTTCTTGGTGAATTGAAAAAACGTCGCGCCTTCCAGATGACGCTGGCTCTTGACCTTCCAAAACGTCCCGATTCGAAGGCGACGCGAAAAAAATTTAACAAGACCTGGCTTGGACTTCAGGAGGCGGAAGCCAATCTTCATGCATTGACTGGCGGTTATTACATTCCGGCAGTTCATCAGGACACAAAGCAGTAATTATTTTGGGTTGGGTTAACCACAAGGGAGATAATCAGTATGAAACGAATCATTAGTCTTTGTTTTGCAGCCGTTCTTATGACAGCCCCGGTGTATGCGTCAGCGCAGAGTGCCCAGGACATCATGATGAAATTCAGCCATGAACCGACGGTTGAAGCAACGATGGAAGCGGCACTTGAATATTCCGGACTGAGTTCGGATCGTCTTGAAAGCCTTTACAAACGATCCGGCGGTGCGAACGCACTTCCTCGCCAGATGTATTACGAGATGACGTATCGCGATCGCGACACGGATCGTCCGCAGGAAGCGACGACTTACAAAAACAATGATGATTCGGCATGGGATCAGCTCAAGAAGACGGACTATGAGGAAAACCAGGCCTATATCCAGCACAAAGTTCGTGCACAGTGGGATTTGAGCCGTCTCGTTTACAATAACGATCAGAAAGGTGTTGCGTCATTGATGAGCCAGGTCGTTCAGAAGCGCGACAAGATGCTCAAGGATTTGAACAAGGCGTATTTTGCACGTCGTCGTGCACAGATCGATTTAATGATGAACCCGCCGCAGGATGTTGCACAGAAACTGGAAGCCGATTTGAAGATTCAGGAGCTGACGGCAACGTTGGATGCGATGACGGGCGGCTGGTTTTCAAAACAGCTCAAGAATCGTTAAGGCATAAATTTTCGGGATGAACAGATAGTGTGAAATCAACGATGCAGCTGGAGGTATGAACCGAGAGCTGCATTATTTTTATCATGAAAAGCAGATTCTGCGGGGATTTGAAAGAACGCGTCTGGATCGAGAGAAAGGGCAGAGATGGTTCGTCAAGGGATCGAAATAGTCATCGTATTAATGATTATAGCGGCGTCATGTATTGGGTGTGATGGCCGTGACAATCCAAAGCCGGCGACTCAAGAGGATTCTCAGAATTTGCCGGCGGAGCCGGAAGTTGAGGCACCGAGGAAGCTGGAGCCGCCGCCCGGGGAGCCGGGGCCGGTTCTGGTTCGACTGGAAAAGAATTTTCCGACGCAGATATTTGGAGCAGCGGCGAGTGAAAGCCATATCGCGATTGGGCTTCAGGCGGATGCAAGAGACGTGACGTTGTGTCCTGAAACCGGACTTCCAGTCTGTTTCCGGGGGTATGGTGTGATTACGGAACGTCTCAATCCTAACCAGCCGCAGATCGTAGATTTATATGAAGCGGATACGCAGTCAGGGAATCGCATCGACGATGTTGCGTTTTCGGGAGGTCGTTTTGTCTTTTCATTGAATGAAGGCCGTTATGTCGGAGATGCTTCTCGAGCACGTCTTGTGATTGTCGATGAAAAGGCGACGATAGAACGCGTGGTTGAATTGAATCAGCCAGGGATACATGTGAGCGGAGCCAAATTGAGTTCAAGGGAAGATGGCGGTCTTGTCGTGTGCATGTCGTATGAATCGGATGAGGAACGACCGGGCGTCATGTGTGAATCGATGGATATGACATCGGGAAAAAGGACGTCTATAACGGCAATTCAAACGAAAAAGCCTGTAAGGACATTTGATGTTTCATCGTCGGTGGATCGAAGTTTGGTGGTTTGGATGGATTCAGGGCAGATGAGAGCGGCGTTTCTGGACAATATGAACGAAGTTCTCGAGCTGGGGCAGTCAACGGCGATGCAGCCGTATGTGGTAGCTGGCCTGGACGATTTTGCCGTGGTCTGGCAGGGGGATGACGCGCAGCTCAGGGTTGATCGCATTCCGCAGCAGGCTGGAATGAAGTCAGTGGAACGCCGGACGATTCTCCTGAATGGTCTTGATCACAGATCGATAGGTGGACTTGTCGCCGTATCCGAGGGTTATTTGTTTGTGTTCCGTCATCAAAATACGCAGCAGGCGGCATTGATATCGGCGGATTTTGAGTCGTGGCATCTTCTCGAAAACAGTGAATCATGGCGGATGATGAGTGATTACGCGAGTCTTGACATTCAGGAGGCACATACGGGAAAAATCGTGTGGCAGACGGCCGAATCACTTGTCGGTTTGAAGTAGTCCGGGGATGTGAAACGAACCCCGTAAATTTGCGCGCAAGGACTTCCTGGGCTAATTTGCAGGCGGTTTTAGGCCGTTTTCAAAGAGGAAGGAATTTCATGAAGCGTGAAAATCTGAAGTCCTGGCGTGTTCCTATTATAGTGATAACTCTGGTTTGTCTTGGTATTGGAGCATTTATTCTGGTCCAGTGCTGGAATCGAGGCAGACTGCCGAATTCAGAAGTGCTTGATTTAAGTATCGCACAGACTATTCAGGAAAATACCCATCGAGGATCGTTATCTCCGCAGGTTGAAGAAACGTATCACTATGAGTTTTTTGAGCTATTGGAACAGCCGGTTCCCGATAGAGCACTTCCTGAACTGGAAATGAAGCAGAATCCGGCGATAACGGCAAAGTATCGCCAGGGATTGAACCGATTGGCGGGAAAATTTGCGATTCAGCTGGCCGTATTTAAAAGCAGTTCCGATGCACAGTCATTGGTGCGGGATCTGAATGTCACGGGATATCACGCCATAGTGATCGATACAGGCGGCAATTATGTCGTGAGAGTGGAAGCGGGATCCAAGCGGGAAACAGCTGAGAGCGTTCTTTTGGCCGTTGAGAAATCGACCGGGTATCACGGGGCAGTGGTATCCTTGTAGGAAAGTGCAACCGGAATTGAAAACGAGAAAAGGCGCCATCTGGCGCCTTTTTTTATGAAATATGAAGCGTGATGGAAAAAGAAAAGGCGCCATCTGGCGCCTTATTAATAAGTTATTGAGCGAGTCAATTATACATAGAGCGAAAGATCGCAATTCTGAGCGGGCGCATGAAGTTTTTCAATGGCGCGGGCTTCGATCTGACGAATGCGTTCGCGTGTAAGATTGAATTCGCGGCCGACTTCTTCGAGTGTGGCGGTGTTTGTTTCGCCAATGCCGTATCGGAGTCTGAGAATGCGTTCTTCACGTTCTGAAAGTGTGTGGAGAACTTTGTTGAGTTCGGAAGTGAGGTCTTCTTGAGCGAGGTAGTCAAGCTGATTCTGAGTGTTGGAATCTTCGATGAAATCGGCAAGAGAACAATCTTCATCTTCACCGATGGGGGAATCGAGAGAAACGGTTGTTTTGGAGATGTCGAGCATTTTTTCGACGTAAGCTTCGTCCATGTCGAGGTGAAGTGCCACTTCGGCATTTGTCGGAGTATGACCGAGCTTCTGCTCCAGCATTCTGGAGGTTCGGATAATGCGGTTAATGATTTCGACGAGATGAACGGGAACGCGAACGGTACGAGCCTGGTCGGCGTACGCTCTGGTGATGCTCTGTTTGATCCACCAGGTTGCGTAAGTGGAGAATTTGTGTCCGCGTTTGTAATCGAATTTTTCAACGGCTCTCATGAGACCGATGTTGCCTTCCTGGATGAGGTCGAGCAGAGGCATATTTTTTCGGTTGTAACGTTTTGAAACGAGGACGACGAGCTTGAGGTTGGCGTTGATCATGGTTGCGCGGGCTTTTTCGTATCGCGCATACTGAGCTTCAATGCTGAGCATGTCTTTTTCGAAAGCGTCGAGATCGATGACATCGCTAGCGAGAGCATTTCTCTGATTTTGATAATCATTCCATAAGGCGAGATATCGAGAGAACTGAGCGTCGGAGACGAAAAGCTGAGAGGACTTGTTCGCAGCATATTTGCTTAACGATTCGGCGAGGGCATCGGAAGTGGTATTTCTGAGTTCGCACAGTTCGAACCATTTTGCACGGGCGTTGAGAAGCGGTGCCGCGATGGCTTTAAGTTTATTGGCGACCGTGAGAATGTAATCCATTCCGAGATCGAGTTCCTGCATCGTCTCGATGATTTCATTTCGTTCAGAGGAGTTGGAGAAGTCAGCATTTGCAAGAAGTTTGGAAAGTTTTTCGAACCCGGACATCAGAGATTCGCTGGATTCTTCTCTTTCATCATCTTCCATCTGACGGTGTCCGATGAGGTCTTTGAGTTTGAGTTCACCGCAGCAGAAAGCACTTACCTGCTGGGTAATCATCTGAACGCCGGGTTTTGTGTTGAAAACGGAGAGCATAATGCTCTGACGGGCGTCATCCATTTCAAAGCCCCAGTGTTCTTCATCTTCTTTTGAGAGAAGAGGCACGTGGTTAATGCAGTGCATGTAGTAGCTTTCAGAACTGAGAGAAGGAATTAAGTCTTTGGAAGCGCGCTGCGCAACAGCCTGAGTTTCATCCTGCCAATCTTCCAACTGATATGCTTTCTGTGCCTGTGCCATGGTATTACCTCATAAGTTCTGCGAAAGTTTTTTTCTGCGCGATGAGCGCGCGAGTGGGTAAATGGCAAGGATAAGACCAACGATGATAAAAAATGCAAGCCACTGAATTTGTTTGATATTTTTGAAGATAGAACGTTTGGTTAAATGGGTAAGACTGACTTTTATGTCATAGGTTCAAAAAAAAGTGTCAAGGACTTGACGTAAAAAAAAGAAGAAAACAAGGCGAGAACAAAGAAATGAGGAAATGCAAGGGGGGGGTGAAGAAAAATGCATGGAATGACAAAAATGTCATGAAAAGGATTTGATGCCATGATCCAGATGCAAGGAATGAATAAGGAAAAACGAAAGGTGTTCCACTAACAATCCACTGACGATGAAAAGTGCGAGCAGTTGATTTGATAGAGAATGGGCTGTGAGGGGAATGGAGGTTAAGAGGATTCCAATAGGCTCAGCGCTTTGGCGGGGTCCGGGGCAGAGCCCCGGGTTGAATAGTAACCGTGAAAGAATAGAAAAGTGTTACAAACTGTTCTAAAACTTGGGTAAATGTGTCATACTGGAGGAGATTGTCAGCTCCCGGAGGAGCTAAAGCGGAGTTTAGTATGGTAAAACATGACGACGTGAAGCCCATATCCAGTTCGTATGATTTTGGTGATGACTGGCTTGGAGATTTGGGTGGAGCCCTTGATTTTGATGAGGGCGGGGGGCATCTGGAATCAGAGCGGACGGGCCGAACGTTGGAGCAGTCGCCAGAAGGCGCGTCATTGCCGATAGATTTGGATATTGACAATCACGAGCTGAGCCGAAAGCCAGTTAAGACTTCAGAGTCATGTGAGATAGAGGATATACCGATATCTTTATCAGAAGAAGAGTCATCGGAGAAACAGGCTTCATTCGGAACGTCAGAGAAGTTCGTAAAGATTGGAACAACGGCGGTAAAAACCGTTCCAGATTTTGCCATTTCAAACAGTGCGTGGTCTCCGGGAAGTGCTGAGTTTCGTGGGATGATGGAAGATATATTGGGAGATATATCGGCATCGCTTACAGAAAACGGATTTTTTGGGGCGCCTTTGGCGGATTTGCTGCCATCCAGCGGGTTAGAGAGTTCAGGTTATGCGGAGTCCTCGGAAGATTTGTCAGAGGGAGACGAGACAGGTGAGGATGAGTTTGAGCTGGATATAGATGATACAGAGCTGGAAAAGAGCGAGAGCGGAGTCAAAGGGGAAGCCGTCGGACGATCATTCGTTGCCCAGACATTGAGTATATCAGCACTCCAGAAAGAGGCGGAGCGCCATCAGTCGGTGACGGATGTGAGTCACAGCGACGATGATCCGCTGAGGGATTCGCAGCTCTGGCAGTTTGTGTCCTTGATAGCGCTACGTCTTTTTGACGATCTTGAGCTGTTTATTGTTCAGAAATGCCTTCAGGAATGCTGCGACATCGTCAAACAGCTCAACCGTCTGTCGAACATTCTGGCATTTGGTGGAATGAGTGAGCTTCTTCCCGTATTTGCGTATATCGGGACGATACTTCCGGTATCGTTTTCGGAAGAGGAAATCGGTGTTGAACCCGTCCGAGGTTACGACGAGAGCAAGCTTGATGCGTTTTATGCGCGTAGCGGCGAGTTTCTGAATTGTCTTGTATATATTTTGACGTATATGGCCAAACGGTCCGTCGGTTTTGACACGGGTCGTTTTACAGACAGCCTTGAAACGCTCTACCGAACGCTTGAAGTGGAACCAGGGCGTCCGTCATCCGATGCGCCGCTTGCCATAACGGATGGCAGCAATCCGCTTGAACTGACGACCCGCACGGTGAGCAAGATCGCCAGAACGCTTGAAGCACTGGTGACAGAGTCTCTTCATTATATAGAGTCGAGTGTATTTTATGGCTACGAAAGCGGGCTTCACGATGCATGCAAGAGCCTGAACAGTGCGACACAGATAGTGAGGGAATACAAGCTTGGGGACTTTGAAGCGGTGTTCATCCGCCAGTACCTTTTGCTTCGCGAATGCCGGTTTCCGAATGTGCCGCCGCAGGAATTTTTCGAGTGCTATGAAGCAGTCTGCTGTCTGTTTGAGCAGCATTTTTCCAAGAATATCAGTGCGAGAAAGATAGCAGGTCTCAGGGCGCTTCTTTCGAGATTTTTGCGAACGTCGGAGCCTGAAAACGGGGCCGATTTTGGCATTCGGTGGAAATCGTTTGTCGAGGCGGCCCTGCCGGTTCTCGAGGCCGAGAGCGGAACAGCTCGAGGACAGAGACAGCGCCTCTCAAATCTTTGGGAACTGTCGGAGAAATATGAAATCACCTGGCTCAAGGATGTGTTCGAGCGATTTGATGTTCTTTGGGATGAACATTCGGAAACGTGTGCCGAGGCATTTGAATACCTCGTATCCGATTTGCGAGGATTTCCGGTTGAGAATATCGAGCAGAGCGATCTGGAACAGCTAGGTCAGGACAGAATCAATCTTCTTCTTTCCCGTCAGCCGGGTGCGAAACCGGAGTCTCCGTATTCGCTGTTGATGAAGGTGCAGGAAATATCGAACCGTCTTCAGAGTCAGATTGAACATCCGGGCGAGATCTCGTGGGCAGTTCTGTACGACGTTCTGATCGATGCCAGACAGTGCAACTGTCCGTCGGTTGCCCGCGCCTTTGAAGTCCTTCTTTCGCTCGTGGAGAAGATACCGCAGGATGCGTCTTGCGGCGGGAATGAGGAAGTCTCGGTGGACGAAAGCGTGGTGGATGCCCTGTGCTTCATGTCCGGATATCTGGAAGCGCTCTGCCAGTTTTTGATAGAAAATATCGAGTGCGATCAGCAGACAAAAACTGTGAACTCCGATCATGCGTTTTATCGGGTTCTTCTTTCCATGTACCAGACCCCCGGTCAGCCACGAGACGGTGTGACATGGTTTGTACTTCGCCGTCTGAATGCGATAATGACGGAAGTTCAGCTGGTATGGGGGAATGTATCGACGCCGACCTCCCGCGAGTACTACTGCGGCCTTCTTCGCGAGCTTCTGGATCTGTCGACGATATGCGAGATGACTGAGGTGCAGTCTCTGCTTGAAAATCATCTGATGGAGATTCCTGAACAGCCGTTTGTTGATGCCGAAAATCGCAAGCTGGCTCGCCAGTGCGCCTGCATAGCGCGAGCACTTGAAGAGTACAGCCCGCGCCTGATAGCGCTTCCGAACGTTGAACAGGTCAAGTCGTTTTTCTCTAAGACGATATCAGCACTCAATCAGCTCCTTTCGTCGGAAGATGCGAATACGCCGGAGGCGCTGAGTTGTGAGATATCGAGGATACATGAGAGGATGTCGAGCACTGGGCTGGTAACGGATTTTCCGCCGGTCATTGCGATACTCTTCGAGCTTCGCCACCTGTGTCTGAAAGAGAGTGTGACGCGCGACGATCTCGAGAGCCGGCTCTATGAGATAACAGGGATAGCGAACAACGTGTGTCCGGAATGGTCGCAGCCCAAGGAGGCAGAGCTTGAGTTTGTGCGCACGTCGCTTTCGCTTCCGATGCCATTTTTCCAGGATATGCTGGAGTGTGTCTGCAGTGCGTATGAAAGCATGAAGCCGTATTTGCAGAAGGAACCTGCGGCCTGGGAAAAGATTTCTCACCTGTACGAAAGCGTGAACGGTCTCGTGACGTACCTTCCGAATGTGCTTGAGAACGTGTGTCAGAATGCCCAGAACCGATGCCGGTATCTGAAAAAGAAGATATATGTGGAGCTTCAGATGGAAGGATATCCGAGCCCGTCAGAAATGCCGCAGGATATGATCCGCCCGATGATGGCGATGGCATTTTCGAGTGTGGTGGAGCGCCTTGTCGAGCTGATCATCGACAATGCGTTTGTTCAGACGGATATGACGAGCCGGATTATTATGGAGCTTCATCCGCTTGCCAATGAATATTCACTTTCGATCGTTCATACAGGCGAGCGGTTTTCGCACGAAGAAATGCTGTCGGAACTCCTTCGCGTGAATATCGTGCCGGCGGGAGATGAGAACGTCTTTGAGCTTCTGGTCGGCAGCGAGGAGCTTCGCCGGACGTATCCGCCGGTCAACGGCCTGTCGTATATATTGCCGATCATAAGGCAGTTTGACGGCCATCTCGAGGTGGGACGCGACGTTCAGGAACGCGTGGTATTCCACATTGGATTTAATGTATAAATGAGGCTGTGTGGTGCCGCGCTATTGCTTTGCAATACACGCGGCTTCTGCGGCTATTGCCGTGGCAATACGCCGCAGAAAACTGGAATGTTTAATGTGCCGCAGTGCGGTGCAGATGACTCCGCATTTGGGAGTAGAACTGGGATTACATGTCTGAAGCAATCATCGAATTACAGGAACTTTGCAAGACATTCTATGCCGGATTCAGGCGGCGCCGCGTGGATGCCGTTCGAGGCGTTTCATTTCGAGTGGAGCCGGGAGAGATATTTGGTCTGATCGGTCCGAACGGCGCCGGCAAGACGACGACAATCAAGATGCTCACGGGTCTGATCAATCCGACCAGCGGGAGCATGAAGATCATGGGCTATGAAGGCTTCGACAGGCGCTGCAGCCGGAAGCTGGGTTATCTTCCTGAAGTGAGCTACTACTATGAAAGCCTGACGGCGTTCGAGATACTTGATTTTTATGCGAAACTTTACGGGATAAAGGAGAATCGCGCCAAGGTCGTCGACTACTGGCTGGAACGTGTAAACATGACGCACGCACGCAACAAGCGACTGGGCCAGTTTTCGAAAGGTATGCAGCAGAGAATCGGTCTCGCGCAGGCACTGATTGGCGATCCCGAACTCGTCATTCTTGATGAGCCGCAGTCCGGACTTGATCCGATTGGCCGACGCGATGTCGCGGATATCATTCGTGAATGTCAGTCCAAGGGCAAGACGGTGTTCTTTTCGAGCCATATTCTGCCGGATGTCGAGCGTCTATGTGATCGCGTCGGCGTCATTCGCGAAGGGCGCATGGAAGTAATAGGGACGCTTCATGATCTTCTATCAAGCGGCCGTCATATCGAAATCGATCTTCACGGAGATGCCGGAGCCGAATTTGTCGAAAAGATGAAAGGCATCGCCGGTGCCACGGTGAGCAAAAAAGACAAAGAAGTATTGATAACACTCAGTCCGGAGGCCTCTGGCTGCGTCAACTCGATCCTTCAGGAAGCAATTTCGGCGGGACTGGTTGTGGAACATGTCATGGAACGCGGCGCAGATCTCGAGGCTCTGTTCACTAAAGAACGAATGGCCTCAGGCCTTCGTCTGGATGCATTCGAAAAGACGGCGTCCAAAGATGAGAAAAGTGCCTCTGTTGCGAGTGACTCAGATACGGTCAAAGAGACAGAAAGCGGCGTTACATCACAAGCCGATGAGTCCGTACAGGAAGAGAAGAAAGGGGAAGCGTAATCGCAGGGACGGATAAGGCTGTTAAGAAACACAGTCGGACAAGGCCGTTAAGAAACGATTGAATTGGGACGGACAAACGGTCCCTCCCTTTGAATATGGGAATATTTGCAGATTATGTGGCTGACGCTCAATGCATTTATCACGCAGACATTTCGTGAAGCAATTCGCAATAAGATTTTGTATGGGATAGGATTTTTTGCGATTGCGATATTTTTGTTTTCGCTCGTGCTTGGAGAGCTTTCACTTTATGAGCAGGAAAGGGTAATTCGGGATGTCGGGATGACCTTTATCATGCTTATGGGAATAGGGTTGTCGATCTACACGGGTGTGGGGCTCATTCATCGCGAGATCGATCGTCGTATCATTTTTACGATTTTGTCGAAGCCGGTCCGTCGTTATCAGGTGATCGTGGGGCGGTTTCTGGGGATAGGATGCACGCTGTTTGTAGAGCTTGCGGCGATGTTTCTCGTATTTGTCGGGCTGCTTTTGGTTCGCGGAATGAACGTGGATGTGACGCTGTTTCAGTCATTCTGGCTGATATATATGGAGTCACTTGTTATTTCGGCGGCGGCCCTGATGTTTTCGATGTTTTCCAGTGCGATGCTTTCAACGCTGATGAGTGCGGGTTTTGTGATTCTGGCCTCGCTGTATCCGCAGATAGGATTTTATGCGGAGCAAAACGGTATGACGTCGATGCGTGCATTTATGGATGGCGCACAGTTTTTGCTGCCCAATTTTGCCCATTTTGATGTATCGACGCAGGTGAGCTATGCGCTGGAGATACCGGCAAGTCATGTTCTGTGGTCGAGTCTTCATGGTTTGGCGTACATCGTGGTTCTGGTGAGCATTGCGTCAATAGTGATGGAAAAACGGGATTTCGTGTAGTAGAAAGCCTCTTTGGGTTCGATTGATTTGGTGCCTGAGCCGCGGAAGCGGCTCTTTTTTTATGTGCAGCGTATGGCATTAAGGCCATAGCGGCACAGGGGCAGCGTAATGGCGCAAGCCATAGCGGCCCCGGAAACGGCGTATGCCCGGAGGGTATAGCCGTTTCGTCCGGAATATGATAGGCAATGCCAGGAGAGAGTGGGACTAAAGCCGGAGAAAGGCTTTTGGGAGTGACATGGAGCAAAATGCAGGGAAATTAGGTCGATATACACTCTGCCGCTTGCTGGCACGCGGTGGCATGGGTGAGATCTATCTTGCGCAGCTCCAGGGGGTTGCCGGGTTTGAGAAGAAGTGCGTCATCAAGAAGATACGTGCGGAACTGTCGAGAGATCCGTCGTTTGTGGAGCGATTTCTGAACGAGGGTCGGACGCTGGTTGCGCTGACGCATTCGAATATCGTGCAGATATTTGATATGGGTGAGTGCGGCGGAGAGTACTACATGGCGATGGAGTACGTCTCGGGGTGTGATTTGCGCGATCTGCTCAAGCGCGGAGCGGCTGGAAATGTGCCGCGAGAAATTGCAATAGCGGTGTGTCTTGAGGTTCTCAAGGGGCTTGGGTATGCGCATCGGGCGACGGATGAGTCAGGCCAGCCGATAGGGATTGTTCATCGGGATGTGAGCACGTCGAATATTCTGATATCAGACGAAGGCGAGGTGAAGCTCATTGATTTCGGGATTGCGAAGGCGAAGACGAACGAGAGCTACAGCGGGATTGTGCAGGGCAAGTTTGCGTACATGAGTCCGGAGCAGGCGCGTGGGGAGCATCTCGATGCGCGAACGGATTTATTTTCGCTGGGCGTGGTTCTGTATGAAATGCTGAGCGGGATTCGACCGTTTGAAGGCAATTCGGATCTTCAGTCACTTGAACGAGTGAAATTTGACGCGCCGAAGCCGCTTTCGGATTTTCGCGATGACGTGGATGACGGCTTGAATGCGATTGTCGTTCGTGCTTTGGCAAAGAATAAGGAAGAGCGGTTTGAGGATGCGGAAGCGTTTTATGACGCGCTTTACGACTATGCCAGGGAAGCGGGGCTTCAGGCGGGGCAGCGTGAAGTCATCTCGTTTTTCAAGCCGTATATGCAGGAGACGAGTGTTGTGCCTGCCGGTGCGTCGGGGATGGATGCGGCGCTGGATGCGATGCTCAATGCGCAGGCGTTGGCGTGTCAGTCCACGGTGACGCGGACCGTGTCTCCAGTGAAGTGTCTGTCGACGGGAAAGAACGCGGATGCGTTTGCTGCGGCCGGCTTTGAGAAAGAGGCGCGTCACAGCTCGAGCCAGCACGGGCGTGTTTCCCGAGAGTCCGAGATTTTGTCTGAGAATGCGGAAGAAGCGTATGCAGGGGGCGTGAGTTTCGGCCAGAATGGGCGTGTTTCACGGACGGATGATGCGGCTTTAGGACAGGATGTTCAGAGCGTGTCTGTTGAGATGCAGAAAGCTGAACGACGCCGGAATTTCTGGATGAAAGTGCGGGCTGGTGTGTTTGGAGGCCTCGTCGTATTGGTGCTTCTTTCACTTTGGCTGATACATCAATTCAACATCGATACGCCTGCACGCGCAGAGTATGTCAGGACATCGCTTCGCGAGCTGGGTCAGACATCAGAAAAGGAAAACAGTCTTCCGGATGTTTTGACGGAAGCGAACTATATTTCGACGCTGTCAGAAGGGTATATGCGAGGGCTTCCGTTTTTGTTCAGAACGGGGCCGGAGGAAGCGACGATATATGTTGTGGAAGGCGAGTATCGGAAACTGGATGGCAAGCAGGTGAATTTGCTTCCGAGTCACGATGTGGAGATAGCGATTCAGGCTCCTGGCTATGAAACATGTCTGTTTCTCGTTCAATTTTCGCAGAGCGAGGGGGATGCCGATCACGGCATGAAGTGGCAAAACTGTGCGGGCGTTTCGACACGATTTTCAGTGCAGGAGCAGCGCGTGGAAGTCGATGTGAGACTGAAATCGATACGTGCGCAGGAATTTGACGGGGCGATTGGACTGGACCCGAAGCCGGGGAATGAAGTGCCCGAAGTACGGCAGGTAGCGCCTGAGAAAGCCGAAGAAACCGTGGATGTCAGCGAGGGCAGGGCTTCCGTGGATGAGAATGTTCAAGTGTCGCCTGAGGTCGAAAATAAGCCCGAAAAGGTTGTGCCGAAGCCGGAGAAAAAAGAGAAGAGGTCGGGCAGTGAGAAGAGGCCGGAAAAGAAGGCTGTGAAGGAGCCGGAGAAAAAGGCGGAACAATCGGTTGTTCATGCATCCGTGAAGGCGAATGTCTCCGGGGTGATCAAGGTGAATGGGCAGCGTTATGAGTTGCCGGCGCAGATCGATGTGGAGTCAGGAACGGCGGTTGAGATTGAGCCGAAAGTCACGGGAAGGCGCAAAGGAATCTCGTGGCGTGGCAAAGTGACGGGTGAAGTGGTTGAAGTGTCATTTTGTGAGGCATCGGTCAGGATAAATGAGTCGTATGTGGCGGGAGATCCTGCGCCGTATCAGATATCGGATATCTATTTGAATGGCGCATTGGTGGTCAAACAGGCGGATTCAGCGCATTTTGTATTGCCGTGTGGGACGTATGAACTGGATGCGAAGATTCATGCCGGGGAAAGAGAACTGAAGGCGCATCGAACGATGACGGTTGTCTCGGGGGGTGGAAATTCGGTTTCACTGACACTGTATGAGTAATAATTTTTTGCAATTGTGATCAAATGTAGGTAATTGAGCGCAGATGATCGTGCCGAATGGCATGAAGATGAAGTAAGGAGCGGCAGACTGCGAAAGATGCGGATATTGGCAATGGACATCGGCAACACGAGAGCATCATTGGGATGTTTTGATGGTGGTGTCATGAGTTTTCGGAAAGACGTGCAGACAGAGGCGGTTTCCGGGACGGTGTCGGAGATTTCAACCGAGAATGTAGATCTGTGCGTGATATCGTGTGTGTCGTCAAAGACGTCATTTATTTTGGACGAGATGCGTCGATCGTTGAAGTGTCCGGTGAAGGAAGTTCGAGTCAAGGATGCGCCGCTGAAGATACATTATGAGCGAGTCGAGAGCGTTGGACAGGATCGGATCGTGAATGCGCTTGGTGCGAGTCTTTACAGCAAAACCGGTGCGATCGTAGTAGATCTTGGGACGGCAACGCATTTTGACATCGTGGATCCGAAAGGGGAGTTTTGGGGCGGACCGATTTTATCAGGTGTAGAGACGATGCTTCAGGGGTTGGTTCAGCGAATACCGCATTTGCCGGAGCCATCCCTTTTGGGGGCTTTGGAGCCGGTTTCCCAGAGTACGGAGGGTGCGATTCGGACGGGGACGATACTTTGTGCCGCAGGCGGCATAGAACGCATCCTGTTTGAGATTAGAAAACAGTTGGATTACTCGCCGATGACGCTATTAACGGGCGGGAATGCCAATCTTGTCGAGCCTTATATTGCTTATGATAGATGGGTTCCGAATCTGACCCTTGAGGGAATATCGGAATATGGGGTTCGCCTGATATCGGGAGCGCGCCGCATAAGTGCATGATTCCCGTTGAATCATGCGATGTTACTGTTTAGCCGGGGCTCTGCCCCGAACTCCGCTGGGGCTTTGTCCCTGTCCTCAGTTCGCAATATGAAATGCACTTCGTTTCTCGAGCCTGTCGGCTCTCCAACTCGTTCATTTCATTTGCTCACTGGGCTCTGTGGTTTTCGCCATTCACAGGATGGCGAAAATCCTCGGACTCCCGGCTCTCGACTATTACTTCCTTAAATTATCATTTTGGTCAGAGGCTTCCTGGGTGAGCTGTAACCCTTGAACGAGCGAAAAAATGTATCAGTGTTTAAATTTTTGAATGGAAATGCTATTAAATTACTCTGGCGTATTGAGTTTCAATTCATTGAAATCATAGAAAAAAAAGCAACCGGAGGATATATGAGAAAATATCAGTTTGTATTCTGGGCATGTCTGTCAGCGGCAGCACTCGTATTTGGCGGATGTGGAAATGATGGCGTTGTGACCGTGAACAACAATACGGACAAGCCCTCGAAAGAACAAAAAGAAAAACCGGGCAAGACGGTCGATGAGGATGATGGAAATGGAGATGGCAAGAAGGATGATGGAAATGGAGATGGCAAGAAAGATGACAAGAAAGATGACGGGAACGGAGATGGAAAGGAGGATAAGCCGGTAGTGACGCCGGAAACATCGGACTGCAATGCGCCGGATGCGGATGGAGACACGATTTCTGACGAGATCGAGGGGACCGAAGATCACGATGGTGACGGGATACCGGATTATCAGGATGACGACAGTGACGGTGATGGGATTCCGGACAAGGTAGAAGCGGGAACAAACGGTTGTTCAGGCAATGAACCTGTCGATACGGATGACGATGACTTGCCGGATTATCTGGATGATGACAGCGATGACAACATGATTCCGGACAAGGATGAAGCAGGGCCTGATCCACTCCATCCGGTGGATACGGATGGCGACACGTTGCCGGACTATATTGATATGGATAACGATGGCGACGGAATAGACGATTACACCGAAATCTTTGGGGAAGCGATTTTCGGCAAGGAAGTGCCTGAAGGATATTTTTCGGGTCAATGCGAAGTGGCGGATGCGGATTCGGTGGGTGCGTATTCGGAGATGGGGAGTGAAACGAATCCTGTTGACTGTGATCACGACGGGACCCCGGACTATATGGACGATGACAGCGATGGGGATGGCATTCCCGACAAAGCCGAAGGTTCGACTATTATCGGTAATTATTATGCAAGATATTCGAAGGATTCGGATGGCAACGGGGTATCGGATGCCGATGAATGCGGCATGACGGGTGCCGTGAATTCCATGCTGGACTGCGTGGATACGGATGGCAATGGCATTCCGGATGTGTTTGATATCGACAACGACGGTGACGGTTTGTCGGATATCGATGAAGTGAACAAATATCATACCGACATGAACAAACTGGATTCGGACGGCGATGGCGTTGAGGATTTTGTGGAAATCGCAATTGGTACGGCGCCGGATGATGCGACAAAGAATCCACAGGCGAATGGCGACTTCGTGTTCGTCGTTCCTTACAAAAAAGAATCGAGTCCGAAAAAACAGTCGTTGAGCTTTGCGACGTCCGTGCAGACGCTGGATATTTATTTTTCAGTTGATCAGAGTGGGTCCATGTCGGGAGAAATTAGAACGTTGTCGCAAAAAATCCCGTCGATGCTCAAAACGATGGAGTGTGAGGATCTGGGCGTCGTTTGCCTTGACAATAAGGATTGTGCTGGTTTGAATGGTGGCAAATCGATATGCAGTGAAAAGGGTAGGTGCATTGTTGATCCGGATATCGGAAGTGATGGTGAAGGATGTTTTGTCGATATGTGGACAGGTTATGGTGGCTGGGGCGATTTAAATCGCTTCGAAAATCGAGTACCGATTCAGGCAGATTCTTCTGTTGTTGCGAGCAATATCAAAATGGTTGGAGTAGGTAGCGCTGAAAACGCGATGCAACCGGCTGCTATGGTATCAGAGGGAATGAAACATTGTACAAATGGCAAATGTCCAAATATGAACTGTGTGAGTGGTCCGAGTCTGATTGGATGTGTAGGTTTCCGCGAAGAAGCAATTAAAATTTTGATTCAGGCGGGGGACGAAGCGAATGCAGAAGAGAAGGGTGCGGGTGATCGAGTGGCGTCGGATGGCTATGATGTCAAGCATGCATCTGTTGTTGGAGAAGCATTGAAGAATAACAACATTCGATTTATCGGATTGTGGGGAAGTACAGATGCCCGTGACTACTGGGCGAAACAGATAGCGTGTGAAGCGGGATCGTGTGATGCTGGTGAGAACTGTGCGGCAGATTGTCAAAAAGTGTCAAATACAGAGCTTCAGGGGCTGTATTTAGCGGCTATCAATGACGGTGATATCGACAGCAATACGGTTAAGATGGTCAGAAAGCTTGCCAAGAACATGAAACTACATGTGACATCCGGCGTTGATGATATTGATTTGGATGCCTCCAAACTGGTGGACAAGCTGGTGGTGAACATCACGGATACGGAAGTGCAGGGTCGTCCGTGCACGGTTGTGAGCGGCGTAAGCGGTGACAAATTCCAGGAGATAGCGAAACTTCGTCCGGGTACGAGCGTATGTTATGATGTTATTCCGGTGGAAAATCAGGAGATATTTGAGCCGAAATCGGAGCCGCAGCTGTTGAAGGCGAAAGTGAAGGTCATGGGGGATGGTTCAGTATTGAATTCAGGGATAGCGTATTTTGTCGTACCGCCAGTTGTGACGCAGGAAGAGGAAGTGAGGATCAATTAAGGTGGTCAAGACAAAAGAGAATTGAGCTGAGAGCCGCGCGAAAGCGCGGCTTTATTTTTATCCCGGCGCGTATGCGAATAGCGCCGGGGCGCCGTCGTATTGCCCGCAGGGCGATAGCGGCGCGCTCGCATAAATGAAAGGTGGGAAGGGTTTGCGCTTTACCGTAGCGAGCCAATGCGATATAATTTGAAATGGTTTGTTTTTTAGGAAACGAGCAAACAAAGAGCGAAAAAAGTACGTAACGACGGCCCAAGTGACAGGAAAAAAAATGCGCTTAAGAGAACTTCCGAATGGTGTGCAGATAAGTGCGGAATTGCGCCTTGATTCACCGCTATATACGCATAACGGCATCGCCCAATACCTTGCATCAGATTCTGAGCTGGGACATGCGCTTCTTCATATCATGCCGGATTTTGAAGAGAATTCGCTGGAAACGCTTGAACGCGTGGTTTCCTTTTATGAGGAAGTATTGAATGTTAAGGCGCGTTGCGGTCGGTACGAGGAATTTTTATATTTTTCAGAGCCGTTTCCGCTTGGCGAATATATGTTTGAGTGGCTTGAGAGGCGAGAAAGAGTGTCGCTTCCGGATGCGATAAAGCGCATCATAAGCCTGCTCAAGACGCTTGATAACGCGCATTCAAGGGGAATATATCACGGTCGGATTACGCCGCAGACGGTTTTGTTGGAGCGATCCGGAGAGGCATTCGGGCTTCGGATGCTGGGTCTAGGTATTGCGCAGAGCCTGACGCCGTCGATGAAATGTGACATCGACTGGTTTGACTATACGTTTGATCTCGAAGGCATGACGCCGGCCGCCGTCGATATTTACGGGCTAGCGATCATATTGATGGGTCTTGTGAGCGGAGAGTCAGGGATCGACAGTTTTGAGTCCACCGGGCTTCTTCCCCAGGCACTTCGAGGCGGCATTCTTCAGCAGGCCATGGAACGCGCACTCGCGCTCAGAATTGATGCCTATTCAAATGTTCTCGCTTTCAGCCTCGATCTGGAGGCTGCACTTCTCGAACTGGATGACCGGCAGGGCGAAGTCTATGTTGGCGATCTTGTCGGTTTCGAGTCGGCCGTCAGAAGCATCACGAGCATTAGCGAGGAACCGGGACAGACCGAGAATTCCGGAATATGGAGCTCGATGTTCGATACGCTTGAACAGGAAGAGCGATCGAGCCTTTTGTGCTCTCTGACCAGTCTGACAGCCATTAAGCCTGTCGATGAAGATGAAGACGACGATGTGACCCGCATTACGTCACTCCCCAAATCGGTTCTTTCGCTTCAGCGCATTAAATCGGCACACCTGCATGAAGAAGATGAAGGTGTGACGTCTGTTTTGAGCAGTCTCAATGTCGATGAAACCGGGACGACGGTGTCCGCTCCGGACGATGGCGAGGAGATTACGGGCAATCTGAGTGCCGCAGCCAAAGAGGGATTTGCCAATCTTTTGAGCATGGAAGCGGAACTTGAGACGGACAGTGAAGAGGATGATTCGCCGACGCGCGTCATGATGCGTCCGACGTATGAGTCGATCACGGTCGTTCCGGAACCGAAACCGGAAGAAGTGCCCGGCATTGAAGAGGCAACGGAAAGCATCGAAGCCGATGAGAATCCGATCGCGGCCATGGAAAAGAGGATACGAAACAGCGAAGTCACCGAAAGCGATTTCGAATTGGGTCATGACGTCCTCTATGATGAAAACGATCCGATTGCATTTCCGCCCTGTGAAGAGCCTGAACCCGCCCCGGCGGCAGTCCAAAACGACGGTCTGGTCAAAAATGCCGCTCAGGCAGCGCCTGCAAAAGATGCGTCCGCCTCACAAAACGTCAAAAAGAAGAAAAAACGGAAGTTCTCCAAAAAACAGCAGACCATCCTTTTGCTCCTCATCATCGTCGTGATAATTTTGATTGCTATCGTCGGTGCATCCTTTTTGAACAGGGGTTAGGCCATTTCATTTGCCGCTTTCATTTTTCATGAAATGCATAACGCGCTTTATTTTCGTCGCTGTTTTGAGCACTTTGGCGCCATACGGCGCCATGGCTCAGCAGGGACTTGACTGTCGGCATTCAGAGTCGGCTTTTTGTGATGCTTCCTGGAAAGGCGCCGATGCCTTTAAGAAAACGGTATTAGACCTCAAAATAAAGACCTTTTATCATGAAACCATTGATGAAAGTGCCATCCGGACGATTGCTGGCGAGTCGGTTCACGTCTGGATAGCGCCAGGTTATATCGAGCCATCCGTCGTTCATTCGATGATCGAGGCAGGGGCTCGGTTGCTCGTTTTTGATGAAACGGCGATGAGTGTGGACTTGTTTTCTGAGACGTATCACCATCCGGCCATCGAAGTGGAGTCGCCGTTTCTTCCCGAAGCTTCTCATATAAACGGAAACAGAAATTTGCCGGTTTTGGCGCCGGATCCCGGCATGATCAAGGCTTTTGGTCTGCCGGAGTCAGCCGAAAAATGGCAGATTGCCTACAATCATCCGACCCCGCTTGCTTCACGGATTGAGGGGCAGGTGCTTATCTATCATTCATACGCCCTGGCACGCCAGGAGGATGAGATGCCGGAAAATAAGTCAAAATCAGGCCGTCTCGTTGCTTTTCGCGATGAGAGCATTCCCATCCGTCTGATGTTGAATACGCTCGACAATCGCCGCCTTTTGACGGCGATTTTGGCTTCGTTTTGTGCAGACAGAGAAAACTGCTCGATTCATCTGTACGAGCCGGGGGCCGTGTTTCTTTCGGCACCGCCGGCGCCGCTGTCCTGGCAGGAGGAATGGGCTGAGTCGATGGAACAGGCTAAGGTTCGGCTGCAGGAAAAAAAGGACGAAATTAAGACGAAGGCTGAGCCAGTCATGGCGCATTTTCCCTGGAAACTGTTTTTGTTTGCCGTCATCATGGCCTGGACGATTCTCACGCTGTTCGCCGTGTTTCCCGTCGGACGGTCTCGAAAACTGGATTGAGCCGTTTGCCAAATGTATAAATGAATGGGATGTGATTTGGCCGAAAGCCGGTGAGAAA
This sequence comes from Myxococcota bacterium, assembly GCA_045599245.1. Taxonomy (GTDB): domain Bacteria; phylum Myxococcota_A; class Bradymonadia; order UBA4248; family UBA4248; genus UBA4248. The sequence goes on along the minus strand of JAZRVP010000050.1, from coordinate 27,751 downwards.
ATTGCACAGACACAGGATGCTTCAGACATGTTCTTTCCCCTGCTATATCCGGTACTCAAACTGGCACTGTTTTTTGCCGTAATGCCCGAATGGACATTACCGGAGAGCCATCGTGCCGATGCCGTATTTGGCGGGATGACGTGCTTTGAGCCGACGCCGGAGACGCTGGTCAATGCGGATGGACAGGAGATACAGTGTACGTTGGCACATCCCGGAAAGTATCCGCCGGCGGTTTCGCGATTCAATCATCTGACGAAACGGTGCTGTTTCTGGGAGAGGCCGGAATACGGTGTATTTTGGGCTGTCGGCGAAGCCGTTATGTCATCTGTCATGACATTTTATCCGGAAATCAGGAATGTCGATGAGCGCAGAGAGGATATCGGAAAAGCAGGTTCGGTCGAACCAGTGTCTTCGAATGCCGATTCGTGTGACGGTTTTGGTGAAATTGATGGCGCCGGTTCGATGATGTGTTCGATGCAGGAAGCCGAACGCGGGGGCGCGGATGACGGGGTATCGGTTTTGAATGAAGCCTGCGCGGAGGCAAAAGAGGACGGGGAAAAGTTCGGGAAAGGGAACGGGGCGCCGTACAGAACGGTGTATCAGTTTGAGCTGAAACCGGCGCAGTTACTGGATATTCTTGCACTCGATGACCGGAGTGACGATCCCGTCATGGGGGCTCGCGTGACACTGTCCGATGATGCTGTCCACATCGTGTCGTCGCACAGACAGACGGATCGCGACGGCTATGCGGTATTTCCTGTGCTTCCAGGGAACCGGTACGTTGTGACGGTTCGAGCCGGAGGGTATCTGATGCCGGCGCCAAAGACGGTGAAGTGGGAAGAGGGGCAGGAAGAGACGGTGATTGAACTGGATCCGGGGCTGAATGTATCGGGAGTCGTCGTCAATGCCCGGGGAGAGCCTGTGACGGGTGCGAAAATTCATGTCGATGTCGTGCGTCCGGACGGTGGGTTCTGGAGTTCGGATCTGGATTTGCCCAAGGCGATTTCGTCTGTGGCGGGGGAAGATGAGTTTGTGCCGCATCGTGGATCGTTTTCGTCCTCGGAGCATGGAAAGTTTTATCTCGAAACGATACCGAAGGGGAAGATAAGGCTGTATGCGGAGCATTCGTCGTATTCACCGTCGCCGGTTGTTCAGATCGATGCGACGGACAATGACGAACTGACGACGGTGAGGCTGGTTTTGAGAGCATCGAAACGGGCGTGGGTGAGAGTGGAAAGTCCGGAAAAGACGGCGGTTTCATCGACGGTGACGGTGCTGGATGAGGAGACGGGATTTGAGGCGGGGGTTCACAGGACGCCGTCCTCGGGGGCTGCGGAACTGAAGAATTTGCCGGAGAAAGCTCGGTTTTTGGTAACGGCGCCGGGGTTTGTGCCTCTTTTGACGTCGAAAACGGTGAAAGACGACGATGAAATCATCTTCAGCCTGGTTCGGGAGGAGAACCATGTCTTTGCGTTTCGAGTGCAGAATGAAGAGGGAGAGGCCGTATCGAGAGCGACGATAAGTCCGGCGGATTCGGACGTGAGGCGGAAGTATCCCGGGTGCCTTGCGAAGACGAATTCGCAGGGTGTGGGGAGTCTGGAAGGGTGTCCGCCGGCGTTATGGGTGGACATCTATCACCCGGACTATGCGCATTGGGCGGCATGGATCGATCGTGAAGTCGGGGAGGTGCCGGTGTACTTGTCGCCCGGGGGCGCGGTGAGGCTGGAACTGGTCGATGAGAAGACGGGAGAAGGTCTGGCGGAAGTGTCGTGTGAGGTGAAAATGACGTTTGAGGCGGGGCAAAGGCGGCAGACGATTGTGGAGTCGGTGAAGTCAAATGGGGGCCGGCTTGAGCTCCTTAAACAGCCGGATGTGATGCACAGAGTGACGTGTACGGCGCCGCCGGGACGGACGCGTGAGGTGTCGTTCAGGCTGGATGAGGCGCCGCAGAAGATTGAATTTCCGCATTTTGTCACGCAAAAGTGTGTCGTTCTGGATGCCTGGGGTGGGAGCGTTTCGTATGCGAGGATCGATGTCGATGGCCGGCAGGAGGAGACCGATGAATACGGCCGGATAGAGCTCATGGCGAGTCCGGGTGAAACGATTGGGGTCTATCACTGGCTTCATGGGCAAATGACGCATCGGCTGAATGAGGGGGACGGGGATTGCGAGCTGCGTCTTCCCGACAAGGCGCCGTTATTTGATGAATGTCTTTCATCGCACAAATTGCCGTATATCACGGACAGTGCGGCAGTTCAGATCGATGTGGATGTTCCGTTGTATCAAATTAAACGGGGAGATTATGTCGAATCGTGCACGAACAGGCAGATTGTATTGGTTCGCGACGGGCACAGGATACGAGTGAACTGGTGATGGGGGGCGGTGCTATGATGGGACATCATACGCACCGCGTGCGCGGCTATCGGTCTGCGGCCGATACGCCGTGCAAATAAAAAGAAGGCCGGGTGTATTGGCTTTGCCAATAGCCCGGCCCAAAGCGCGGCGTATCCGTCAGGATAGCCGCCTTACCCCAAAATACTCATCAGTTGCCGGCTTCGCCTTTGTTGTCGTCGATAAGAGCCGGGACGAGAATGGAGACTTTCTGCGTGTCGAACAGAAGGCCTGTTGTCGGGTTGATGACCTCGATATAGGCTTCGAAAACGTGTGCGTCATAGTCCTGTTTGAAGCAGCCGTTGTTCTTTGCATAAACCGTGAACTGGAGCTTGGCGCCAACTTTATTGGCATTTGAGGTACCGGTAGCAAAGTCTTTGAAGGCGTTATTATAGGATGCGCCGTTGTAACGATAGGGGGTTGCCGTTGGGTTGCACGATGCTTCGGGTTCGGCAGTCGGTTTGATGTAGGCTTTGGCTTCGATTTTGTCGATGAAGCAGGTCGTGTTTTGACCGTTGCCAATGGCATTGCCTCGAAGTCTGGTTGTGACTTCATAAGTTCCGTATTTAACGAGAGCATCAATACCATTAACGAGTGTATCTCCCAGTCCTGTGCCATTGCTATTGATTTGGTATCGAAGAACGCATTTGCCGTTGACTGGTGATTGGGCTACATTGGTGCCATAACCTGTACAGCATTTATTCTCACCGCATATCCAGGCGTTGCTTGAATTTTTGAATGAGCATACAGGGACAATGGCATTTGTAGCTTCTGAAAGGTCGTATGACTGGTCCAAACCGCCGCTGCCGCTCACGACTGTAATAATACGAGCGCCTTTTTTCTTATAAGCCCAAACGACATCAGCACCATAATATGGATTGCTGATACATGACCCATAAGCAGAGTTGGTTTTGCAATATGTTTTGGTTGAACCGCTGCAAATGAGGTCACTAATTTTTTTGCCTTTATCGGGATCGTTGGCATCAAGATCAGGATCATTGGTTGGAACTGTTTTGGCGCTAACGCCATTGTGCATGTCTGCATCAGTAATTGTGGTGACGACGGGTAATGAACCGGTGCGGAAATTGACACCGCCCCATCGGTCGGAACTATTTGAATAGCGAGAAAGGCTGCCGGTACCAGTCCATGAGGTAAGCGTCCAGGCGGTATTGTGTCCCTTAATGATTTGCCAGAGTGACTGCATATCGGATTCAGGGCCATCGTTACCACCATGAATGTTCAGTGTATTAACGCCACTTGTCAAAGTGGAGATGCTGGAAGTCATGGCTGTCACGAGTTGATAAGGGACATCGCCACTAGACCCGTAATTGCCGCATGAACCTTTAAAATCATCGAATCTAGTGATGGCAAATTCTGATTCGGTGACCATGGCTTTGACTTTTGGAATAATACCTGATGATGAATTACCAATGCTTGATTTGAGGTTGCTGATTTCTCCGCTCATGGAGCCAGTGGTGTCCATATTGAAGACGACGTCGAGTTTGCTGACTTTCGGGGAGAATGTGAGGACATCGTTGGCTTTTGAGTTATCGGGGAGTTCGAAGTAGAATTCATAGACGTTTTTGATGGTGTAGTTTGAGTAACAAACCATATTAGTTATGGAGCAGTTGCTGGTGCCGTCTTTGCATTTGCCGCCCATTGCTTTAGCGACGGCGTATTCTGCCGAGTCTTTATTACCATCGCCATCGGTGTCATCTTTAAGGCGCGGAATGAGGCCGTTGGGGCAGGTGATGGTTGCCTCGATGGCATCGGTGAGGCCGTCGTTGTCGGAGTCTGTTTCGAGCAGGTCGTAGACGCCGTCATGATCGCTGTCGACGAATGATGTAATTTTGTAAGTTCCGTCGGTGTTTTTGGCGACAGAAGAAAGTTTTGAAGCATTGAGAAGGCCAAATGCTTCGACGGCATCGGTAAGGCCGTCTTTGTCAGTATCCGTGCTGTAACGGGCGTAATACCCCAGTTTTTTGCCGTTGCTGGTGACCGAAATACGGATGAGGCCTTCGTCCTTGTCGGAAATGCCGTCGCCGTCGGAGTCGATGTCATTGTAATCTGGGATGGTGTCGCCGTCGCAGTCAAGAGGCTGAGCTGCGGAGCCTTTAAGGCTTTTATCCGTGGTTTGTTTTCTGTTTTCGCAGTATCCGGAGAAATGGTTGCCGTCGATGACGGCGCCTTCTATGACGAGGCCTTCGATTTCCTGTTTATCGCTGAAGCCATCGCCGTCGTTGTCGTAGTCGAGGTAATCGGGGATGGTATCGCCATCGAGATCTTTGCCGCCCTGATATTCGTCTTTGTCAAGGATGCCGTTTCCGTCGCTGTCTGTATCGCGATAGTTTGGAATGCCGTCATAATCGGCATCATCCGGTTCGTATAAACCGCCCTCGTTGTTGGCTTCGATATTATCCGGAATCGTGTCGTTGTCACTGTCGGTATCTTTGTAATCCGGCGTGCCATCTCTGTCTGTGTCGGGGCACTGTGAGTAATCGATGGGATCATCGGGATCGAGCATATTGTCATTGGTACTGCATTCGAGCCAGTCGGGAATGGTATCGCTGTCGGTGTCGACGGCTTCTGTGTCGATCTGAACAATTTGTTTGCACTCGGCTTTGCCGTCTTTTTGATCGATGCACTGGAAGTCCTTGCCATATTTTTTACAGAATTCGCTCTGATAGGCATTCCCGGAGCAGGTATTGAGATACTGGCCGTCACACATTTTCCATCCTTCGTCGCACTTCTTTTCGACGCAGGAGGCTGTCTTTTCTTTTTGAGTGCAGAGCAGGCCGCTGTCAGTGCAGTCAGAGCTGAGTTTCCACCAACCGGCGTCGCAGACGTACAGGACGCTTCCATCGCATTTGGCTTCACCTTCGCTGCAGTCAAAATTGACGCAGGAGGCTGTATGCTGTTCTTCATTGACCTTGCACTGCTGGGTTGCCGAGTCGCATGAACCGTTATCGGCTATGGCAAAATGTCCATCACTGCCGCAGGTTTCGACCTGATTATCGACGCATCTCTGGGTTCCGAGTACACAAGGTTCGACACAGGAGGCAGTCGTTTCATAGGCGTCACAGAGGGTTCTTCCATCTTCGAGTTCGCTGCATTTTTCGCCATCTTCATATTCATGGAAATTATTGCAGACGGAGACGTTTCCTTCGGGGGTGCAAATCGAGGTGCCCGGAGTGCATTTGGATTCATAGCAGCCGGCAACGCCTTCGGCATTTGCGAAGCATTCCTTGGTTTCATCTTCACAATTGGTTTTATCGACGTATGTGTATTCGAGGCTGCATTCCTGAAGCGTATTACCGTTGCAGGTTATCTGTCCGGGGTCGCATTCTTTATTTTTGGGTTCGACATAGCCGTCATTCTGGCAGCGGCCGTCAGTGGTCTCATCACAGTGTGTACCGTTAGCACAGACGGGGCAGCCGAGTTTTCCGGTTTCATCGTCGTCGATGAGGCATAGACCGGAGGTAGTTTCATCGCAGTGGCTTCCTGTGGCACATGTCGGGCATGAAGGGATGGTCGTTTCGACGGTGCATTTGCCTGTTTCTTCATTGCAGGTGCTTCCTTCCGGGCAGACGGGGCATGTCGGCGTGAGGTCGTCGGGGTTTTCCGAGTCGAGAATGCAGCGAGTGGCTGTATTTTCGTCGCAGTGGCTTCCTTCCGGGCAGGCGGGACAGGACGGTGTCGAAATGATCACAGTGCACAGGCCGTCATCATTGCAGGAAGTTCCCTCTGGGCAGACAGGGCAGACAGGGGTCTGGTCGGTTTCGCTGACGCATCTGAATTCGGTTTCTTCACTGCAAATGCTTCCTTCCGGGCAGGCGGGGCAAGCCTGAGATGGTGTGTCGCCATCCAGAAGGCACACGTTTTTGGTTAACTCATCGCAGTGGCTTCCTTCGGAACATGTCGGGCAGGAAATTTCAGTCGTTTCAACGATGCAGATGCCATTCGCAGCGTCGCAGATACTTCCATCGGGACAGTCAGGACATACGTTATCCGTGGCTTTTGTCATGCAGATACTGGACGTGGTTTCATCGCAGTAGCTTCCTGCCGGGCATTCGAGCGGGCAGTTGAAACGTTCCTTGACATCATCGATGCATTTCCCGTTGGTAGATTCATTGCAGTGCTGGCCTTCGGGACAGGTATCCGGACATTCGGGTTCAAGGCAGTTGCCCTCATCATCACATCCTGCCTCACACTCATCCGGGCAGACAGGTGTTTCGTCGTCTTTGCAAGTGACGCCGTCATCTTTGCATCCGTTTTTGCAGTCAGTTGGGCAGACTTTTTCATCGTCTTTGCAGGTGATGCCGTCATCTTTGCATCCGTTTTTGCATTCATCCGGGCATGTGTCGTTGACTTCATTGGGGATGCATTTGAACTCAGTTGATTCATCACAATGCTGGCCTTCATCGCATTGTTCAGGACACTTGGGTTGAGGGTCTTTTTTGTTGGAGTCATCGCTGCAGGATGACATCAGCGGGGCTGCAAGAGCGCAGGACATGACAAAGATAAGGGTTCGCTTCAACATGATTTCCTCCAATAGGGCAAAATAAAGCCACAAAATTTTCATATAGCAAATTTTGATGAAATTTTCTTCATTTTATCGACTATTTTTCATTTGTATTCATATTTTTTGAAATGTCTGAATCGAAGTCAAACAACAAGGGAATTATCAACTACGCACAAATCAATGATTTGGTGGTCGCCTGTTCATCCATGATGAAAATAGTCAGGACGATTTGGGTTGTCGGAAGATAACGCGGACTGAGACAATTTCTGCCATAAAAAACTGTTTATTCAGAGGGGCCACGCTGGGGGAACTGAATGAGATAAAGATGGTTAGTATAATAAAAGTTTAGTGTGTAAAAAATGAAATATAAAAGTTTGTAAGATTTGGGTTACAGCTCAGCCACTATTAATTCATTATTAGATATGGGCAGAACAAGGATTATATCACTTAAAAATATTGAGGCTTCCAAAGGGCTCAGCCCTTTGGCGTGGTTCGGGGCAGAGCCCCGAATGAACAGTAACAGATATGGTGAAAAAAAGGAACGGCGATTGCCGTTCCTTTTTAAGCATGAAAACGATAGCGATTAGTTAATGTTAATGGCCTTGAGATCGAGCCCGATGGGGTAACCGTATGACGTATCGTTGAAGAAGCCGTAACCGGTAACGCCAAATGGCTGATCGCCGGAAAGGGAGTGTGTGCCGCCTTTAAGTTTAAGGTAATAATAGACATATCCATTTTTACCGAATGTTTTCTTCTTCGCAACGGCGACGGTATCTGGGAGATCATTGATATTTTTGTCTGTGTAGGTCGTTCCGTTGAAACCTTTGCCGGTGTATTTGATGCCAGCGGCTTTGGGGGCAATGATTGTAACCCAGTCTTCCTCATACCCATCGGGAACGGCGAACGAATATTCGGTACGATACTGTTCGCTGGGGACGTTGAGGATGAAGGAAGGATCGCCAATCTTGTTGGCAATGGCAGAACCGACGAGGAACTGACCAACGAGGATGGGGTTATTGGCTTCGACATCAAAGTTTGTTGATGTTTCAAACCAATAATATTCGCCTTCACCAAGAGTATGTTCCTGTTTAGTGCCAAATTCTCCACCTCTGAGGGTAACCTTGGTGCCTGCTTTGGAGGAAAGAATATAGTAGTGATCCTTTTCAGAAGCTCGGGCGTGAGATTTGACGACTTCATACTTGGTGCCCCAGGTCTGGAGTGGGAAGATTTGTTCTTCGAGGTGATCGCAGTAGTTTTCGTTGGTCGGAACCATACCGCAACCGGCACTTCCGAAAACTTCAACGCGTTTGGTTGCCGTGATTCTTGAGCCTGTTGAATTGCTGGCTCCGGACTGTTCAAGACTCAAGACATCGAACTGATTCATTTTGATGGTCTGTGGTTCTCCATTCGCAGGAAATGCAGAAATCTTTCCATCGGCACTCTTAAGGGTGGCGGCTTTCATCATGATTGTAACAGAGGTTTCACCGGGTTCGACGGCGACGATATTGACTGCATCGGCGAATTCAGCTTCTTCCTGACTGTCGTACCCCATGGTGAGATAGTCATTGCCGAGAACTGATTTGGGCATCAGCAAAGAGGCGTCTGCGGAGTGCGTTTCGGGCTTGCCATAAGGGTTGAACTGATAAACGACGATAGGCGTTGAGCTGACGACGCGGAACGCGCTTGCGGCCTGCATGGTGCCTTTCATCATGTATTTATCAATTTTTCCATCATCGGATTTTGACTTGTTGTTGTTGCATTGGGTTGTGTTGGCTGTTCCCTTTGCGCAAGACTCGCCATTAGCGAAGAAGCTGGCTGTGTATCCATAGGAACCATATTCTTTACCGACGAGTGTGACATGCTGAACGGCACCCGGAGCAACTGTAAATTTCTTGTAGGGATTTGAAGAGGTCTGCTGATCTTTTGTAAAGACATAGACATCTGCTGTTTCAGATTTGCTCGGGTTGCTGATGACGAGTGTCAGATCGAAATAGACGTTAGTCGTGGTGCTGAAACCGTTCTGATTCTGGAGGAAAACCGGCCAGTATTCGCAGCCGATGTATGACGTCGAACCGGCGATTAAATCGCAGCGAGTGGTTGTGGCTGTTTCCTGGTTGTCAGGCGTGCCGTTGCAGTTGTTGTCGCCGGTGAGCGGCTGGCCGAAGACGTCGAGATTGTAGTCGAGCGGGAGAGTGCCGCCTGTGCAGGGACCCCAATATTTGCCGTTGTCGGCACAAACCTGGGTTCCGAGTTTACATGTTCCATAAACTTCTGACGGGACGCCGTCGGCATCATAGCTTTTAATATTGCTTGTGTCGCCGCGCCAGCACTTGCGATCGGTTTTGGGTTTACATGTGCATTCAACAGGGGATTCACAGCCATTGGCTGCGATGCCGTCGCAATCATAATAGCCTTCGGCGCACTGACATGTACCGCCGACACATGCCTGGCCATCCAAACAGCTTGTACCGCAGGCACCGCAGTTGTCTTTGCTCGTCTGAAGGTTAATGCAGGCAAATGTACTCTTGCCGCTGCTATTGACTGATTCACAGCGTGTATAGGTCGGAGCGGCGGGTTCAACGGGGACAACATCGCCTGGGACGTCGCCGTCACCAGAGCCTTCTCCCTCGCCGTCACCAGAGCCTTCGTCTTCTTCGACGGGTTGTGCCGGTTCAGCGGGGGTGTCTTGAGAAGGCGTATCTTCGGCGGTGGGGCCGCATTGGATGAGGCACTGACCGTTTTCGCATTTTTCATCACTTGCACAAACAACGAGGCAGCCGCCGCAGTTATTGTTATCGCTCAGGATGTCGACTTCCTGACCATAGCAGTTGACTTTGATTTCGGTTGGTGGCTCTTCAACTTTTTCTTTACAAATACCATCTGTGCAGACTTTGCCTTCTTCGCAGGCGACGCCGCATGCACCACAGTTTTTGTCATCTGATTTGAGGTTAACGCATGAGCCCCAGCAGAGGGATTTGGCGTTGTACGCGGGGTCGTCTTCTGTCAGGCCCTCATTGCAATCGACTTCAGAGGCAACACAGGTGGTAACTTCCTCGACTGTTGTGCATTCCTGCCAGGTTTCACATTTGTTGCCGCAAGCACCGCAGTTGTTGATGTCGGTTTTGACGTTGACGCAGACGTCGTTGCAAGGAGAAAGTGCGCTGTCTTCGCAGTGGAGGACGCATTTACCTTCAACACAGTCCTTGCCTTCGCCGCAAACATTTCCGCATGCGCCGCAGTTGTTGATGTCGTTTTGTCTGTCGACGCATTGACCCCAGCATTCTTCTTTTGGGACGCAGGCTTCATCACCATCTTCGCATCCGCAGCCTGGGAAATCTGGAATAACTTCGGTGGTAGGATAGCAGCCGAGCTGTTTTTCACTCTTGGCTTCTTCCGTCTCAGGATCCATCACTTCGACTTCGACTTCACCACAAACTTCATCATCATTGCATCTGTTACCGCAGCCGCCGCAGTTTTTATTGTCTTTGGTGATATCTGCACAGGTACTGCCGCAGACGGTCAGGCCTTCGGCACAATCGAGGACGCAGTTGCTGCTTTCGCATTTATAGCCGTCATCGCATTTGGTGTCGCAATCGCCGCAGTGGTCTTTGCTGCTTGTCAAGTCGTAGCATTCACCGCTGCACAGATTCTGGCCATCTTCACAAGTCTTTTCGCTGCAGGTGCCGTCGACGCAAACGTAATATTCCGGGCACTGGTTGCCGCATTTTCCGCAGTTTTTGGCATCTGTCTGAACATCCACACAGGCGTTTTTGCCGCAGCAGGTCGTACCGGCTTCGCAGCAACCGTCAAAGCAGCAGCTTTCTTCTGCTTCGCAGCAGTTTCCAGCAGAGCAGGTTTTCTGTTCGGATGTACAAACCACTGCATCGCATTTGATGTCGGATTCGCAGCCGGGTTTTCCGTCGCAATCGTAGTATCCGGAGCTGCATTCGCATTTGCCTTCCGAACAGTAGCCGTTGTCGCCGCAATTGGTATTGGAATCGCCGCAGTGTTCGCTGTCAATCTGGGGATTGACGCAGATATTGTCGACGAGTTTAAGGCCGTCGGCGCAGCCCTTTACGCAGCTGCCTTCTGTGCATGTTTCATCGTCTTTGCAGACGGTTTCGCAGTTGCCGCAATGGCCTGCATCGCTTTTGACGTTGACGCAAAGGCCGCTGCAGAACGTCTGGTTGTTTGAACATGCTTCATCCTTGCCGACGCATCTGTCATTAATGCATGCCTCGTCGGGGTTGCATTTAATGCCTTCGCCGCCACAGTTGTTGACGTCGCCGCCGGTTGTTGACGATGAGCTGCAGACGTTGTTGATGCATTTATCGCTTTCGCAGCAGCTGTCGCCGCATTTGACAAGGTTGTCCTGACAAACAAAAACGTCGCCTTTGCTCCCTGAGCTTTCGTCACAACCGTATGCGGCGCCGAAAAGACCGAGTACGATGCAGGCAAAACGAACTTGTGATTTCAGGCTTTCATTATATTTTTTTTGCATAGTAATCCTCGTTTTGGTCTGAATGAATCTTAAAAAAGAATACACCGTGACTGCACTGCTGACAGCCGGCGGACTTGCCGGTTTGTGCAGCAGGCAATGACTGAACGCCAGCGATTAGTTGATTTCTGCGCTTGCTTCGCCAGGAACAACGATTGAAACGGTGCGTTTGCCGAAGCTCATGCCCGTCTTCGGTTCGATCAGCTCGATATAGGCCTCGAAAACCTGCATCTGTTCTGTCGGTTTAACGCAGACATCGTTGATGGCTGTAACGGTGAAGTTCAGCTGCGAACCTTCCTTTTCCGTACTCGATGTACCGATGGCGAAGTTCGTATAACCGTTGTTGTATTCAGAACCATTGAATTTAGCCGGGGCTGCGACCGGGTTGCAGCTCGCTTCTGGTTCCTGCGGAGGAGCTACATAGCCTTTGAGTTTGTTATCATCGCTGCCTTTTTCAACAAAGGCTTCGACGGATTTAATGAAGCAGGAGGTGTCATACTCGGATCCATCAATCGGGTTGCCTGTGATGATGGCTGCAACTTCGGAGGTGGCGTATTTCACGAGGGCATCAACGCCGTCGACGAGGGTTTCGGACAGGGCGCTTGCGCCTTCGATGGCATAGCTCAACACGCAGTTATTATTGCTGTCGGGCATGATACCGAACGCCTCACCCTTCGGTGAGATGGTGCAGCATTTGTTTGAACCGCATTTCCAATTTTCGGCATCGGTCTTAAATGCGCAGACAGGAACAATTGCCGATGTTTCGTTGGAAACATTGACGAGCTGAGCAAGCTGGCCTGTTCCCGGGGCTGCTGTATAGTCGAGGCCGTCACGGGCATCATAAATCGAAATGACACGGGCGCCTTTTTCTTTATAGGCATCAAGGGTTTCTGCTGAGTAGTGTGCGTTTTCAACGTATGCAGGATCGTAAGGTTTGCATGTCGGATTTCCTTCTTTATCCTTGTCGCTGCAGTTCGTTGCTGAATCGTGTGCCGTCGTATCGGTGATGTGAATGACGACGGGCAGGGTCGAATTACGGAACTGTGCACCGCCCCAGCGCTCGCTTGATTTGGGCGTGTAGGCAATCGATCCCGAATTAAATGTGGTGTAATTTCCGTATTTGTACCATGTCGCCTGAGGCTTGGTCATGTCATCGCCCATGACGATCTGCCAGAGGGCTTCAAAGCCGGCTTCCGGGAAGTCACCGCCGTGATGGAGGCCGAGTTTGTTCACGTTTGCCTGAACCGTGGTCGGATCGGTTTCGGGTTTGCCGAGAAGGGCAAACGGTCTGTCGCAGCGGAACGGCTTGGTCAGATCCGGCTGAACTTCTGTGCCAATCGGACAGTCATCGACGCGGCCATAACCACCGTCTTCAATGCCGTTTCCGACGAGGAAGTCGTATTTGGAGTTGAGAGTCGGATGGGTCGGGAAGTCATCGAAACGGGACACACCGAAGGCACTATCGGATACACGTTCACGAACTTTGGGAATAATGTAGCTGCCGATGTTGTCCTGAAGGTTCTTAACGTCGGATCCCATCGAGTTCGTCGTATCGACATTGAAAACGAGGTCGAGTTTGGATACGGCCGGACGGAAATTGAGGTTGTCTGAACGGCGATAGTCACTGTCGATGTCTTCATCGCTCAGGCATTTGATGCCGCAGCTGTTGTCATCACAGCATTTATCCTTGACGCATTTGTCGCCGCAGTATTTGAGTTCGAAATAGAAGTCGAATGCGCCTTCAATGCCTTTTTCGGGATCGCTGGTGGCTCCTTTCTTCGGGTTGCAGATGTATTCTGAAGGATCGGAGTGCGTCGCAAGGGCAGCCGCATATTCGGTGGCATCTTTAACACCGTCACCATCGGCATCATCTGTTTTCAAGCTCCAGACGATTGTCGCTTCGGATGGTTCTGTCGGGGTTTCAGGAGCCTTGCAGCTTCCGTCGACGCATGACTCGCCTTCTGCGCAGACTTTCCCGCATTCGCCGCAGTTGTTGACATCTTTTTTGAGATTGTAGCAGGCGCCCCAGCAGGCTGATGTGACTTCACAGTCTTCCTTGGGGGTGCCTTCTTCATCCTGGCATGTTTCGCATGTTACGTCTGAGGCAACGCAGGATACGCCTTCATCGCCCGGGGCACAAACCTCATCGCTCGAACATTTGGTGCCGCATGCACCGCAGTTGTTGACATCAATGGTTGTGGCGGGGATACACTTGTCATTGCATTCAAACGTGCCTTCGGCGCATACAAGTTCACAGACTCCGGCGTTGCAGCTAAAGCCCGCCTTGCAGGCTTTCCCGCATTCGCCGCAGTTGTTGACGTCTGTCTGGAGATCGTGGCAGATACCCCAGCAGGCTGTTGTGACAACACAATCTGGAACCGAATTGCCTTCTTCATCCAGGCAGGTTTCACAGCCTGCATCTGCGACGTCTTCGCATGCCGCGCCATTATCACTGATGTTGCATTTCTGATCCTTTGTGCACGACGTGCTGCATCCGCCGCAGTGGTCTTTGTCAATGTTCATGCATTCTTTGCCGCAAACGAGCTGACCCTGTGCGCAGACGCATTCGCCGGCAACACATGTCTGGGCTTCGCCGCAGGCATTTGTGCCGCTGCCGCAGTGGTTTTTGTCGGTCTGGTAGTCATAGCAGGCGCCGTTGTATGATGTCATGCCTTCGGGGCATTTGGCCACGCACGCGCCTTCTTTGCAGGCAACGCCGTCGGGACAGGCATTTCCGCATGCACCGCAGTTTTTGGTGTCAATATTGATGCTCACCAGCTCGCCGGCGCATTCCATGAAGGCGCATTTGACTTCAAGACCGTCGATGAGTCCGTCGTTGTCGCTGTCGCGGTTGCGGTAATATTTCAGCAGTGCTTCTGAATCCTGAATATAAAACTCATATTCGTTTTTGTCGCTCAGACCGTCGTTGTCGCTGTCGAGATCATAACGGTCATAGAGGTTGTCCTTGTCGTAATCATACAGCCCTTCTTCTTTGTCCGGGATGGTGTCGTTGTCGCTGTCGGTATCCATATAGTCTGGAACCGTATCCCCGTCGCAGTCAAAGGGATGTTCGAGTGTTCCGGCCTCATCGAGAATGCCGTCGCCCATTTTTTCAACGCCATTTTCGACGTAAACACCCCAGAAGTCTTTTTCCGCGTTGTAGCAGTCGGCGCCGCGAGGCGGATTGTCGGGGAAGAGTGTGACGTACTTTTCGTTGTTGGTTGCGATGCCTTCTATCTCGTCGATGTCGATCATGCCGTCGCCGTCGTTGTCGTCATCGGAGCTGTCGATGATGGTGTCGCCGTCGGTGTCGAGGATGGAACCGTCCACGCCAATGCCTTCGACTGAATCGGGTATGCCGTTGTCATCGCTGTCGTCATCCAGGAAGTCATAAATGCCGTCGCCATCGGAATCGGCCGGCTCTTCGCAGAAATCGCTCATGTGTTCATAGGAATCGGGAATGGTGTCGCCGTCGGAATCTTTGTCATTGATGTATTCATCGCCGCCGTCCGTGCAGTTCATTTCACCATTTTCGACAAAACAGCGGTCGTATTTGTCGACGATGCCGTCGCCGTCGCTGTCAACGCATTCGCTGGGGTCTGTCCCGGCAGAAAGGCAGTGGCCGGCACTGCAGACGCCGCCGTCCTTGCAGAATACAAGGCTCGAACGGCAGTCTTTGCCGGCTTCAACGCCTTGCAGACAAACAGATTCATGGCATTCATAATCGGACGGACAGAGTCTGCCTTTGCCGCAGCTCTGGCCTGCCGCCACATAAATCGTGCACACGCCTTCTTCGCATTTGCCGCGAGAACAGTCTTTGTCCTCGCTGCAGGTCCCGCCTACCTGGCCCGGATCGGCCGGCTTGTCTTCCGTGCTCTTCTCGTCACACTTTCCATTGATGCACTGGAGACCTTCGGCGCAGAACGTGTATTTGAAGCCGCAATTGTCGCCTTTCTTCAGCTCTTTTTCACACTGACCGCTGGCCTCGTCTGTCGCTCCCTTACAAATATATCCGGATGGACAGCTGTCCGTACAGCTCTTGCCCAACGTCGACTCCGACTTGGAATCATCTGAGCAACCGGCAATCAGCAAACAGGCCACAATCAGCCCAAAATACCTGCTTTCTTTCATTCTAGCCTCCTAGTTATAAGTCCGATTGGTTCGTTCGCGAACCACTTATGAATTCTTGTCTGGCATTAAGACCAGCTACAATACAGGCTTTATAAGCTTAGCATAAATGCAACGCGTTTTCCTTTGATATTTTTGTTTTATTCCTCATTTCTCGCTTTTTTTGTCTTTTCCTTCGTAAAATAAAAAAATCCCGCAGTTTCCTGCGGGATTGTATCGATGCTCAGCTACTTTTTCGTGCCGGTGATTAGTTCATCGCCCAGCCGCGAGCCACACAGGCTTTCGCCACACGGTCAATCGCAATCATGTACGCCGCGTTCCTCATATACACGTCTTTGTCGACATGCATCTTGTGAACCGCATGATAGGCCGCACTCATCTTCTGATCGAGTTTCGTCAGAACTTCCTCTTTTTCCCAGAAATAGTTCATGTTGCACTGAACCTGTTCGAAATATGAGCAGGTTACGCCGCCGGCATTGCACAAAAAGTCAGGAATGACATAGATGCCGCGCGATTTGATGACTTCATCGGCTTCCGGCGTCGTCGGGCCGTTCGCGCCTTCTGCAATAATCTTGACGCTCTTGTTGATCTTGCCAACCGTGTCGGCATTGATCTGGTTCTCAAGAGCCGCAGGAATGAGGATGTCGACATCCTGTTCCAGCCAGGCTTCGCCCGGAAGAATTTCATAGCCAAGGGCCTTGGCCTGGACTTTGTCGATTTCGCCGTGCTCGTTCGTGATCTTCTTGAGCTCGACGATGTCAACGCCGCTCTCGCGTTTGAAACAGTACGATTTCTTGTCGCCGTTGTCCCAGCACGAAACGCAAATCAGTTTGCCGCCGAGTTTGATGTAGCGCTCGCAGGCATAATACGCCACATTGCCGAAGCCCTGAATGGAGGCTCTCGTCTTCGTGATGTCAATGCCGAGCGTCTTGCAGGCTTCATTGAGCGTGCAGATGACTCCGTAACCCGTCGCTTCCGTACGGCCTAGCGAACCGCCGCTTCCTACCGGTTTGCCCGTGATGAACCCGGGGAATTTCCCGTGATGAATCGCTTCATATTCATCCAGCATCCAAATCATGTGGTAGCCCTTCGTGTTCATGTCGGGGGCCGGAACGTCCTGAACAGGACCCACTTCGCGCGAAAGTGCACGCACCCATGCGCGGCACAGTCTCTCCTGTTCCGTCATCGAAAGCTCATGCGTGTCACAGTCAATGCCGCCTTTGCCGCCGCCAAGAGGAATGTCCACAACTGCACATTTCCACGTCATCCACGTCGCAAGCGCACGGACGGTGTCAATCGTTTCACCCGGCGCAAAACGGATGCCGCCTTTACAGGGACCACGGCCGTCATTGTGCTGCACACGATAGCCCTTGAATACTCGCATCGAACCATCATCCATGCGAATCGGAAGCGTGAACGCAAATTCTCTCATCGGTTCGCGAAGAAGGGCGCGAATGCTGCTGCTCAGATTTAACTGATCCGCAACCGTGTCAAACTGCTTCTGGGCCATTTCAAACGGATTAAATGCCATGCTAACTCTCCCTTTCTAATGTTTCGTCCCCAATGGACGTCTTGTGGCGCCGCGCGCCGGATAACTTGCCGGCTTTTACCCCCTACGACTCTCTTGTGCAATCGATAATTGTATTTTGTTCCCGCTTTTGTATATATTTCTGTATATCCTACATGTAATACCACTCTGGTTTGCATGTCCTACATTTTGTGTACATGTAATATGTATATCCTACATGTGATATTGGGTAGGCGTTTTGTGATATGCTCCGTCTTTTGGGGGCATGGCTATCGGCCTTCGGCCAATACGCCATGCGCCGGGGCGGCGCTATCGGCTTTGCCGATACGCCCCGCCATTCGATTTCGCGCGGGCGTATGCGCACAGACGACACTGTCGGCGAGCACATAGAACGCGCCAGTGGCGGCCGTATTGCGAGATAGGACGCCCGCATATTCACGTTCAGTCGCCGCTCAAAATGCCCCGCTTTTTTTTTGTCTTTTAATGCTGTAAATTGCGCCCGAATTTCGGCGTCTGTGATTGTAGGGCGCCCTCTTACGGAGTTTGTCATGACAAAAAAATGTGTTCTCATCGGGCTTCTGGCTTCACTGGGGATGTTCGGATGTTCAAAAAATCAGGCCCCGGAGGCCGCTTCCGCTCCCGTTCCCGTGGCTCCACAGGCAGATTCGCCTGCCCCCGACGTTCCCGTGGTCAAAACCTGCCTCTTTTCTGATGAAAAAGACATTCAGGTCGAGGACTGGGTCGATGCCAACAACGATTTCGGTTTCAAAATGCTCGCTGCAATTCCCGGATCAAACGTCGTTTCGCCCTTTTCTGCACAGCGCGCACTCGGCATGGTGCTTGACGGCGCCTGCAACGAAACCGCCGAACAGATGCGTTCCGCACTGAGCCTTCCCAATGCCAGCAATCTCAGCCAGATGGGCGCCGAAGTCGAAAAAAGCGTGCTCAACGAAGAGTTTGATTCTGTCGCCGTCCAGGTCGACAACCGCGTCTGGGTCGAAAAGACGTATCCGCTTCTGGGCGACTATTCGGCTGCAATTGAGGCTGCGTACCGCGCCAAACCCGAAAACGTCGATTTCATTGGCGATGCCGAAGCCGTCCGCGCTCGCATTAACGGCGACATTGCCAGGTCCACAAATGACAAAATCCAGAACATTCTGCCTCCCGGAAGCCTCAACAGCCTGACGCGTCTCGTCCTGACAAATGCCGTCTATTTTAACGGGGCCTGGTCGTCAAAATTTGACAAAGGCGGAACGCAAAAGGCTGATTTTACATCGACTGACGGCGTCATTCAGGTCGATATGATGCATCACAAGAAAAGGCATGACGTCTATCTCGAAGATGATGATTTTGTTGCCTTTAATCTTGGGTTTTCCGGCAGTTCCTACTCGATGCTCGTCATTCTTCCCCGCGTTTCGGAAGGTCAGAACGTGACGGAGGCTCTTGCCAATGTCGAAAAGAAGATGTCTGCCGCGACTGTTCGCACGATCATGGAAAACGACATGGGGCGCATGGTCAACCTTTATATGCCGAAATTCCGCATTGAAACGAGCAATTCGCTCAAAAAGATGCTCATTGATTTTGGAATGAAAACGCCGTTTTCGAACGCGGCTGATTTCTCCCGCATGTCCGGAAGTCCGGATATCACCATCGCGGATGTTTTCCAGAAAGCCTATATCGACGTGAACGAGGACGGCGTCGAGGCGGCAGCGGCTACTGCGGCTGTAATGATGATGAAAACAGCCCTTCGTCCGATGGACGATACCGTGGAGATCCGCGTCGATCATCCTTTTTTGTATATGCTGGTTGAAAACAGGACGAATGCCGCACTCTTTATGGGGCGTGTGACAAAGATTTAACGGACGCGGTTCGTGATAAAAGAAACGCCGGCGATGCCGGCGTTTTTTGTTACTTCTTTTCGACGATGAGAGACATGTCTCTTGGCGCCTGTTTTTCGTTATCCCAATAGGGGGAGAGTTTTCTGAGGTTGTCGACGATGTTCGGCATGACCTCGATGACGTGATCGATGTCGGCTTCGGTCGTTTCATCGCTCAGGCTGAAGCGGATGGAACCGTGAACGGCCGTAAAGGGAACGTGCATGGCACGGAGCACATGCGAGGGATCGAGAGAACCGGATGTACAGGCGGAGCCGCTTGAGGCGCAGATTCCTTCGAGATCGAGCTGATAGAGGATTCCTTCTCCTTCGATGTAGTGGAATGCGGCATTGGTCGTGTTGGGAAGTCTCTGGGCACCGAGTCCGTTGATGACGACGTAAGGAATTTTGAGAAGTCCGGCTTCGAGGCGGTCTCGAAGGGCTTCCATTTTGGCCGAGTTTTGGATGCTTTTTTGAGCGAGTTCGCAGGCTTTTGCGAGGCCGACGATGTAGGGGAGGTTTTCGGTGCCGCCGCGTCGGCCGCGTTCCTGATGGCCGCCATAGAGGAAGGGACGGCAGGCCGCACCTGTTTTCATGTAGAGGACGCCGACGCCTTTTGGCGCATGAATTTTGTGGCCTGAAAACGACAGAAAATCGACGTTTTTGAGTTCCTCGCTCACATTAATCGAGATTTTGCCTGCCGCCTGAGTGGCATCGGTATGGAACAAAATCTTTGGATCGGTCGATTTTGTGATGCTTGCGAGACGTTCGATGGGGAACACGACGCCGGTTTCGTTGTTGGCATACATCACGGAGACGAGGAGCGTTTTACCCGGGCGAAGGGCTTTGACAAATGCTTTCAAATCGAGTTCGCCGTGTTCATTGACGCCGATGCGATCGATTTCATAGCCTTCGCGTTCGAGTTCTTCGCAGAGAGCGAGTACGGCGGGATGTTCGACATCGGTTGTGATGATGTGTTTTCGGGAGGGATTGGCCATGGCGGCGCCGCGAATGGCGGTCGAGTTCGACTCTGTTGCGCAGGATGTGAAGAGGATTTCACTGTTTTTTTCGGCGCCGAGAAAACGGGCAACCGTTTCGCGGGAGGTTTCGAGTGCAGCGGCAGAGAGCTTTGCGGCTTCGTACATCGAACTCGGGTTGAAATATTTCTCTCCAAAGTAGGGAATCATCACGTCGATGACTTCCTGAGGAACTTTGGTTGTTGCATTATTGTCGAGATAAATCATAGGGTTACACCTGAATTACTCTAAGAGAGTCATCAACGTTTTCGCGCAGTTTCTTTTCAATGACGTACTGAATGGTTCCGCTTGCGCCCGGGCACGTTGCGCAGGCGCCTGTCAGTGTGACGTAAACGAGATTTTCTTTGATATCGATGATTTCGACATCGCCGTTGTCATCGGCAAGCATCGGACGGATGTCGCTTTCAATGACGGCTTCGATGCGTTTAGCCAGCTGGAATGCGGATAATTTTGGAGTGCAGGTTGCCGGTGTATCGGCAGTTTCTTCCTGAACGCCCCAGCGTTCGTCGAGCAGGTCCTGAATGCCGCCGGGGGCGTGCTGGCAAGCGCCGCAAGCGCCGCCTGCTTTCAGGGCGCCGATGACGTCGTCGATCGTGTGAAGATTGAGTTCGACGATGCGGCGTTTGAGTTCGGCTTCGGTAATGTTGAAGCATGTGCAGACGAGTCTTGAGCCCTCATCTTCTTTGAGGCCGAGTTTGATGCCCATTGCTTCGAGATCGACACCGCGTTTCTGAGCCCAGTCGGCGACTGCGGCTTCGAGGGCTTCTGCGCCCATGACCGAGCAGTGGATTTTCTGCGAAGGAAGTCCCTCGAGGAACTGAACGATGTCTTCGTTGCGAATTTTCAGGGCCTGTATTGGCGTATATTCGCCTCTTTCGATGATTTCACAAAGGGCTTCGCTGGAGGCAATCGCACTCGTGCAGCCGAAAGTCGAATATTTGGCTGCAATGATTTTATCATCGACGGGATTGTCGGCTTTTTGGACTTTGAAGAAAAAGCGCATGGCGTCACCGCATGCAATGGAACCGTGTTCACCGACGCCATCGGCGTCCTCGATCTCGCCAAAATGGCTTTTTTCGTTCCCATTGACGGCGTTCATGAATAAAATTTTGGTTTTGTCACTATACTGCCAGGCCATATTCACCTCTTGAAAAGTAAGCATGAAACTTACAGAAACGCATATAAAATGCGACTCTGAGAAGCGGCGCGCATACTAATCATTTTCCGGTTAAGGGCAACTGACTTTTTGTAATTATTTGAGGAAAAAAAGGCCGCAAAATGCGGCTTCCCATCTGCACGACATTCTGTGAGGGAAAGCGGTTAATTACCAGTTGTCGACGGTCATAAGGGAGAGCACATTGATTCCGAAATCTTTTTCGGGGGTCAGATTGTCGAGTTTGAGATCGGGACTTTCGGCAACGAATTTTGGTGTTTCGTCGTCCAGCATGAAGACTTTGCCCGATGAAGTGACAGCGGCATGGTGCTCGATCTTAAAATAATGCTGGCATTCAAAGGTTAATTCACCTTTTCCGAGGGCAAAAATGAAGGCTGGCTCTTCCATGACCTTTTTAACGCTCGTGAACTGCATGAGCCAGGTCGGTTCTGATGGACTTTTTTTGGGGGGAATGACCGTATTTCGGAGGGAATAAGCAGCACGCGGCAGAGAGAAGAAATATTCTGGCTGTTCGACGTGATAGACGGGCTGAATTTCGTACGGGAGATGTTTTTCGATAATCAGGATGAAATCATCGAAAAAGTAGTGACTGAATGATGCGTTTTGTGTTTCGCGAATGGGGCCGTCCATGCCGTTGTTCTGACAGGCATTGTACGGTTTGTAGGCGTTTCCGTTTTGAAATCCGTCTCGGACGAGCTTAATGCGTTCGGCGAAAGTTACGTTTTCCGGTGCGGGCTGAATATGCGTGATTACGTTTTCTGAAAAGAGCCAGAGCATGACGAGGGCATAAAAAAAGAAACCGATGCCGCAAATGATGAGGTTTTTTTTCTTTTTTTTATAAACAGCAAAAGCAATCGTGATCATCGCAAGAATAATGAACGCAATGGATGCGATGAACATGAAGAGTACAGGCATTGGAGGCTACGATCCGGGAAACAGAAAAGAAACAGGAAACACGAATTGGTGTTTCCTGTATAAGGGTTCAAAACGCTGTAAAAGCGTCTGAATTATTTACCATAAACGACGGTTTCGTTGCTGATATAGAAGATGTAGTTGGAATCAACGGAGTCAACGACGATGACTTCATTGATGCCGCCCTGACGGGCTGCTGTCATGATGGAGCAGTCACCCGTACGGAAGAGGCCAAGGATGATACCGCATTTGGCGCGGCCGACTTTTGTGGCATCGCTGATCTGACCCTGGACGGCCTGGATCGGGGTGTTGAAGGAACAACCGGTCATGGCAACCATGGAGGCAAGAATAATCGCACCGAGAGCTTTTTTCATGGAAAACTCCTAATAGTAAGGATAAACAATCATCACACCATGTGATGAAGCTAAAAACTCAACTTTCATGGAATATAAACCATCTCTTGTTTGTTGTATAGAAAATTTGTGTACTGTATGAAAAAAAATTTAGAATAGTGATTGAGAAGCCAGTTTTCAAGGCCTGGTGTTTTTTTGAATTAAAAAACGGTTACAGCGAGTGTTGGGGCGTTGCGGGGTGTCCCCGCATTGGGGGTAGGCGCGTATTTGCAAAGCAAATAGCGCCGCAGGGGGCGTTGCCCCCACCGCACAAATTTATTCGGATACCCGAGCGGAATTAGCTGCGATAAACGCATGAATGCCTTTGTCCAGACGATTCATGGCATCGATAAGCGTCTTTCTCGGGCATGCAATGTTGATGCGGAGAAACTGATTGCCGCATGCCCCGTACTGGCTGCCTTCCGAAACATAAAGTCCTGTTTCGGCCCGAAGAAATTCTGCGATCGTGCGTGCATCCGAATGGAGTGCGCGGCAGTCGATCCACAGTAGATAAGTTGCCTCGGAACGAACGAGATGAAGAGAAGGCAAATTTTGTGCGATAAATCCGGCAAAACACCGTTTGTTCTCGAACAGATACTGCCGAAGCTCGTCCAGCCAGGGGGCGCCCTGTTCAAACGCGGCTATGGCCGCCGGGACGGCAAATACATTTCCTTCGGCCACTTCATCGGTATTGAGAGCGCGCCACATTTTGTGCCGAAGCACGGGATTGGGGATGCTCACGGCTGCCGTCTGAAGACCTGCCAGGTTGAAGCATTTCGTCGGCGCCATGCAGGTGACACTGTTCATTCGGCAGTGATTGCTGACCGAGGCAAACGGAATGTAGCTGCGTCCCGGATCGGTGATGTCGCAGTGAATTTCGTCCGACAAAACGATGACGCCGTGTTTGTACGCAAGTTCCCCAATGCATTCCAGCGTGTCTCTGTCCCAGATTTTTCCGACCGGATTGTGCGGATTGCAAAGAATCATCAGACTTGTTTGGGGGTCGGATAGTTTCCTTTCCAGGTCATCAAAATCGACGGTATAAGCTCCGTTCTGATATTTGAGCGGATTTTCAAGGACATTTCTTCCGTTGTTCAGGATTGAATTAAAGAAGATGTTGTAAACAGGCGTCTGAATGAGGACTTTTTCTGCCGGCGACGTGAGTTTTCTGACGGCTGTCGAAATGGCCGGAACAACGCCGGTTGTGAAAATGAGCCAGTCCGGAGAGAGTTCAAAGCCATGGCGCGTTTTCCACCAGGAAATGTATGCCTGATACCAGTCTTCGGTTACATCGGAATAGCCAAAAATGCCGTGTTCAACGCGATTTCTGAGCGCCTGAATAATATCCGGTGCCGTCTTGAAGTCCATGTCGGCGATCCATAAGGGGAGTTCATCCGGGCCGACATCCCATTTGCACGAACCTGTATTCCTGCGATTGGTGACTTCATCAAAAGAATATTTCATGCATTTTCTCCAATATTCTCACAGATGATGTGCGTGAGTGACGGATCGATTTTGTCTTTTTCAAGGATGAGCTTGCCGATGGATTCGGCTTTGATGGTGCCCGAGGTCGGATTGATGACGCTGTCGATGTGGTTTGATATTTCGGCTTGGACGGTGCTGTATTCAAAGGCAAGCGTCGTATTGATGAGCTTGCAGTTAATCATTTTGAGGTTCTGGATGTAGCACATTCCCTGAAGGCTTTCGATGACGCAGTTAACGAGGGTAAGATTTTTTGCATTCCAGCCGAGATATTCGCCGGAAATAAAGGAATCCCGAACCGTGACGTCTTCGGTGTTCCAGAACGCGTCTTTTGTGAGCATTTTGGCGTTTTTGATTTCAGCACGGACGACGCCGTCGAAACCATAATTGCCGACGAGTGAGAAGTTGTCGATGGTCATGTTCCGGCAGTTCATGGCGAAGTAATCGCCTTTTGCATGGACATTTTCTAGTGTGACATCGTGGCATGACCAGAGGGTTTCAGCGGCATTCGGGAGCTGGACGTCGATGAGTTTGAGGTTGCTGCAACGACGGAAATTTTTGGGTGCCTCGATGACGGCTTTATCGACAGTCACTCGATTGGAATACCAGACGCCTGCGCGAGCCATTTCAAACCAGGTGCAGTCGTGGCATTTAATGTCGTTGCAGTACCAGAGCGGATATTTCCATTTGAACATGGAATTCCACAGCTCGATGTTTGAACTCTCCTTGAGCGGAGACTCGCCGTTGTCAAAAATGGTGTCAAAAATTTCCAGGTCAGCTGAATGAAAAAGTGCGCGTTCACCCGTGAGAAAAGCCTGTTTGATTTGCTGTGTCATGTTATACTTCCATTAAAAAAGTGCAAACGAAGTCTGCACAAAGGATTCAAATTCGGTCGGAGACAGTGGAGA
Source organism: Myxococcota bacterium (assembly GCA_045599245.1). GTDB lineage: Bacteria > Myxococcota_A > Bradymonadia > UBA4248 > UBA4248 > UBA4248. Next base: position 2,906 of record JAZRVP010000050.1, on the reverse strand, counting down.
GTCCGGCTCAATCATCGGCATCAAAACGTCAGCAGGGGAGAAGTTCATTGCTCGCGACGCCATCGTATTTTGTAGCGACAAATCAGAAAAAGGGGAAAGGAAAAACGCGTATTGAAAAGCAATTGAGTGGTGAGTGTGGAGGCGCGTCTATCTGCGATACGCCGCGCGTTTCGGCCTATGCGCGTTCGCGCATACGGCCTTTAGGCGCTCGCTATTGGCAAATGCCAATACACGAGCGCCCGAGTGACGGTACGTGCGTGGCTTCGCCACGCCTGAGGCCAACGAGATTGAACGGGCTAAGAATTGTGATGAGACGATGTTGAAGTTACCTGTTTTGTTGCTTTATCAGCTTTGAATTTATTCATCTCATTGACGAAATCATTTAGCTCCATGCCGAGCTTTTTTGAGGCACATTCAGGGGAAATCATTCCATCGTCAATGAGTGAGAGTAACATTTCGAAGCGTCCTTCTTCTCGCCCTTCTTCTCGTCCTTCTTCCCGCCCTTCAATGCGTCCTTCTTCCCGGGACATATTTCTGATTTTTGCTTCATCATATTCTTGCATTAACATGCCTTTAACCTCTGCTCTGTGTCCCCGTAAAAAGCGAGAAAGAATGAAACTTTCCGGGGTATCTGTGATTGCATTGTCGATGGCGTCAAGCGTTGTCATGCCCTGTGCTTCGTTTTGCCTGATTTTTTCGATAAACCAAGCATACTCACGCAGTGGCTTGCAAGCTTCAAGCAACGCTTTGTTCTTACCATAATTGATATTCAACATGCGAACGATAACTTCGATGTCGGAAACTGCGTTTTCAGGGAACGAATCGGTAAGTTTGAGAAGCATTTCATCGGGCTTTTCATCCAGGCCGTTGTAGAAAACGACGAGTTTTGGGACGGGAAGTTTGACGAGCTTTTTGCCATAAACATACAAATTATTATTTGTGATGTACTGTTCATAGAGATGTCCGACGTATTGAAGAAGACGAACCGGCATATTGGGATTAAACGTCGACTGGTGTTCAAACAAATTCATCTGATCAGAAATGATAAAAGAAATGTCATTTCGCATTCCCAGATATAAGATGTCACTAATTGTTGTGATTTGAATAGCCTTGGCATCGGTGTAGTTTGACTGATTAATTGCATTGTAAAGACATAGTGTGAGTTCACGATTTTCTTCACTACCGAAAATAAAGACGAAAAGCCTGTCTTTATGTTCTTTATTGTGTATCATAACATCCTCCTTTTAAACTCAAATATTAACCAGTTTGCTAAAATAAACTACTGCACTAATGAGCAGTTTGAATTCTATCGCTCGCTAAAGATTAAAAGTAAATACTGAACGTTTATTTTTTATGTGCAGGGATTACGGCTTTGAGCTCATCGGGGAGCCTATGTGGTACGTGCGTGGCTTCGCCACGCCTGAGGCATCCGCTGGCGCTATACGTGCGTGGCTTCGCCACGCCTGGGGCATTGTACGCTCGTTTTATGAAACGAGCGTACAACGCATACGGCTATACACGCGCCTTGTGTGGGTGAGAGATGAGCGGACAATGAAATCTATATATCTATTGAAGCAGTGTTTTCATTTGTTCATCAGACAAATTCGTTGCTTTTTGGATATCTTCAACACTTACTCCAATTTTGAGAAGACGTTTGGCAATATTGTATGTAGTATCTTCGATGATCTTTGGGGTAGCATCTTCGATGATTCTGAGTTTTGCTTTTTCAATGACTTCTTCATCGTGTGCTTTAAAATAATCTTCCATCATTTTATTGACGTTCATGTTTTTATCTCCTTTGGATTTGTTGATAGGCAGTCTGCATTCAGTCATTGTTTCTATGATTTGGATATCCGCTTTTTCGACGTTCGCCATACGCGGATTGCTTCGCAAATAATTATAGTATTCCTTTGCGCCTTTGTCGACATACTGCTTGAATGCTTCAAACACGGTGTTCCAGTTGGTGCTCATGCGTTTGTAGTCGGTTTCATTCATGTTGAGCGGTTCGATGAGATTTATCCAGAAATCGGGAATGACGGCTTTGAGCTCATCGGGAAGGTCTGGCAGCATGTCATATAGCGTTCTCGGCGCAGTCCATTTTTTATGTCCGAAGTAAACGACGAGTGTAATGACTGGAACGAGCTGGCTTGCAGGCATTTCGGAAATTTCCGAAAATTCTTTTTTGAGATTTCCTACGGCTTGCGCCGCATATGCCATGGCATCATACAACATCATCCTGGCCGGCATAAACTGACACATATCGGATTGCTCTTCTAACCCGAGGAAGAGATATCCCGTCTTGTCGTCTTGTTTATAGACGGCAAATTTAAACAAATCTCGAAATCGGGTCAAAAACTGCTGAAATTTCGACTTTTTCGAACCTGAACCATGTGCAGAATTTGATGATTCTTCAGCATTTGTCTTTGTCAGAACATTAGAAGAATTGTTCGTTTCATCATCGTCTGAAAAACAAATGATTTGCTCGATATTGCCCGGCCGAAGTTGATCCGGTTGAATCACTGGACGCCCGTCATACACAAAATAATTGACCAGATCTGCAAACCGCCGATTATCCGACGCATATTCCTTAAAAATAGAATCTTTTTCGCCCATCATGACCTCCTGAAGCAGATCGAGGATTGTTTCGTGTTATTATAATTGGGCAAAAAATAGATTTTGGGCCAAAAATAATTCGGATGGATGGTGGCGCAGCCTATTGCCTGCGGGAATACGGCACACGCGCGGGGGCTATTTTCCCAGTCGACGCGTTGTGCACAACGCCTCAACAGGGGAAATACGCCGCCGCCCCGAGGCTGTTTCATACGCCTCGGAAAAAATTTTGTGCGACACGCCTAAGGCGGGATCTATCTTCCAAACGGCTAAAATTAGAATTTAGTAGATTAGGA
>JAZRVP010000049.1:0-8465 GCA_045599245.1 Myxococcota bacterium | reverse complement strand
TTAAAGGAGCAAGCCAGAATGCGCGAAAAGCGCCTGCATGATGAAGCCAGTGAACTGGCATCAGCCAGAGAAGAAGGCAGAGAAGAAGGCAGAAAAGAAGAACGAAAACTCATCGAAGAGAAGCTACGTAATCGTGGTTACAGCGAGGAAGAAATAAAGGACTTCTTTGCCGACTAAACGCAATGGGCGGAGTCGTTACTTTTTTGTTGGCAACAATAAAAAAACGCATGGTGTATTGGCCCGGGGCCAATAGCCATGCGCAAAGCGCGTCGTATCGCAGATAGACGCGCCTCCTCAGGAATAAGAAGACGAACTATTTGAGGAGTTCCTCGATTTGCTGAATGAGATCGACGCGGTGGATGATGTCCCGGAGGTAATCGAGTTTTTCGGTTTCGATGACGGCTTTGGGGCCGAGGTCGTAGTTTTCGAACCAGGCTTCGTACTGAGCGTGAAGTTTTTGAATGTATGAGAGGGGGATGTTCATTTCGGACTCACGGCCGCGATTTTTGATTCGCCGTCGGACGCCGCGAACGGAACAACGCAGATAGATGAGGAGATCGGGTGGCTGGAGCTCTGTTCGGATGGTTTTGTAGAGTTCCATGTAGGTTTCGTAATCTCGTTTTGAGATGCCACGGCGGCGTCGGAGATTTTCGACGAAAATTTCGGCGTCTTCATAGATAGAGCGGTCGAGAATGACGCGTTGCTCAGATTTTTGAGCCTGGAGATGGAGAGCAAATTTTCTGGACAGATAGAAAATTTGTGAGTTGAAGGCCCATCGATCCATGTCCTCGTAGAAATCGGCGATATATGGATTGTCGTCGACGGGTTCGTAAAGGGGATGGAGGTCGAATTTTCTGGAGAGAAAACCGACCATTGTTGATTTTCCTGCGCCGATATTCCCGGCAATGGCAATAAAACGAGCGGTCATGATAATCGAAGGAAAAGTAAGCCCCGGCAGGCGGCAAGTCTGTCAGGGCGTAAAACATGAAAAGCCGTCAGATGAAGAAAAGAGACGGCAACAACAGGATGGTATTGTACGTCATGTGAAGAATAATGCATGGAAAAATTGAGCGAAACCGAATTTTTAGGCAGCCAGAGAAGATGGAAACGCCGGCGATAGGGATGAGTGCCCAGAGGTGTTCGATGGATTGAGGAACGTGAATAGCGACGAATAGGGTTGTAGCGGCAGCGATAGCGACAGCGTTTTCGATTTTTGGGTGTTTTGAGTCGGGTTTGGCTTCGAGGCTTGATTGAATGACACCGCGAAAGAGACATTCTTCGGAGACGCCGGCGAGAATTGCGAAGATTGCGGTCATGAGTCCTGTTGAGAGTAGCTGTGAAGCCATCTCGATATCGGAGAGTTCAGGGATGGGAGCGCAGGCAGTGATTACGATACCAAGTCCGGCGAGCATGAGGGCAGCAACTAGGGCGAACCACGGTTTGAATGTTTTTGTGTCGTCGAATTTTAGGGCATTCAGCATGTCGTTATCGAGTTTTTTGTGATTTCTGAAGACGGCGAGGATAAAGACGACGAGTATGAAAGCGATGAAATTAGTGGCGAGCATGACGAGCATTTCGCCGTAAGAAGGGATGATGGAGGAGGGTTCGTGGAGGAATTTTGCGGCCATATTTCCGATGATGATGGCGATGAAAAGGCCGCCGAAGATGGCGATGACGCCGTCGTACCGTTTAAAACGATAGTGCCACCTGGAGGGAGTTTGGCTGAGTCGGCATAGAGCAGTAAAGAGGGAGAAGAGGAAGCCGAAAAAGAGAAGGTAGGCGGGGATGGAGAGATTTGAAGGGGAGACCGCGACGATGACGAGCGCCATATCCGGGGCGGAGATTGTGACGTCTTCGTTATGATGAGATTCGAATGAAGTGACGAGGGACTCAGAGACGCCGCATTTCATGTCCGGCATGATGTGATTTTTTTCGGCAAAATCGGCGGGGAGAGTGAGGGGGCGTCCATCGGAGAGTTCGATATCGATGCTGCCGTCGTTTGGAGTGGAGAATGTGATAGAAGAAGGCAGAGCGTTTTCGATGGTAGAAGGCAGGCAGACGAAGAAAGAGACGTCAGTTTCATCAGGCAGATTGAGAACGGCGGTCTGATTTTCTTCGATGAACGCGGTGATTTCGCCATCCTCTCTGATGGAGCATAAGACGAGTTCAGCGATGGCAAAGGCGATAGCGAGCGCTATAGCAATGGGATTAATCCATTTCATGGTGATTAACCGAGAAATTCTGGATCACTGATTTGGGGGATGACTTTGGAGACGAACAGAGAGACGAGATCGCGATCGAGAGCGCCATTTCTCGCGTCTTCAATGAGGATAGAAGCGGCTTCACCGAAAGAGTGACGTGTTTTATAGGGACGATCGCCTCCGGTAAGGGCGTCAAAGATATCACAAATGGTGATGATTCGACTCTGAAGAAAGATTTTGTCACCGGAAATACCGTAAGGGTATCCGGAACCATTGAGTTTTTCGTGGTGCTGAAGGACGTAGATAGGGACGTTAGCCCAACGTTGAGGCCAGGCAATTTGAGAGAGATATTGGTAAGAAATGAAGGCGTGTTTTTTGATTTCTTCACGTTCTTCGCGGTTAAGTGTACCGCGTTCGATGAGCAGACAGTCTTTTTCCTGAGCATTCAGGAGAGGAATATTTGGGCATGGCGTGATGAAAGTATTTGCCATTTCCTCAATGAGTCGTTTGTCGTCTTCGGAAGGTTTTGCTTGAGCGTGCTGAACGCGAGTGACCATTTCCTGATATCGTTCGAACTGTCGTGGAGTGCGAAAGCGATCGCCGAGAGATTCGGGCGTTTGAGTGGCGAACCAGGCGGCGAATAATGTCATTCGTTCGAGCAGGTGAGCGAGATCATTTTTTGATAGTTTTGAAGCTTTGAGAAGGATTTCGCGTTTGAGGACGACTTTTCCGATGTCGTGAAGCAGGGATGCGATGCGAAGTTCATCGAGATGATTGATGGAGAAGGATGTATTTTTGAAGGGAGGAATTTGAGAAGCGTGAACGGCTTGAGCGAGCTGGAGAGCGTATTTAGAGACGCGCATGGAGTGCCCGGCGGAAGCGGGGTCACGAGCGTCCATCACGGCGATAATGGAACGAATGAAACCGTCAAAGACGGTACTTAAATCGGCGTTGATGAATGTTCGTTCGATGGTTTGAGAAGCGACGCGTGCGGCGTGAGCGAGGAGCGTGAGGTCGAGTTCGTTGAGCAGGTCGGAATTGGCTTCAACGACCATGACGCCGAGTTGTCGTTGGGCGGTTATTGAGGGAGCCGTAATGGCGCAGGCGATGACATTGCCCTCTTTATCGATTGCGTGGAGGTATTCGGCCCTCATGTGAAGAAGAGAATCTCGCCGAATGTCATCCTGAATAACGGGAACGAAAGGCGTTTGCGACTGCGTACGTTCGTATGCACAAGAAAAGGAGTCTCGGCATGAGTCGTATTGCCAGAACGAAATGTGCACAGCATGAGGCAGATGCTGGACGAGAGCCTGAGCAAGACAGAGCATAACGGATTCGTATGTGGTCTTGTTAGTGAGGGCAATGGACATTTCGAGGAGGAAAGAGAGCTGATCGATGTCCGTCGTTTCTGGCAGGTCGTGCAGAGGAAGAGATTTAATGAGTTTAATAGAGGAATGGGCAGTGGATGCTTCATCTGGAAGCCAGGCACAGTGGAGGGTAGTTTTTCCCAGTTGAATGATGCATTCCTGAGCGATGGCGACGGACTGCTGCATTTGATGCGAGTAAAGAAAGACGTCCATGGCAGAGGAACGCACTCGAGAACCGCTTTCACTTTGCAAGTCACAGTAAGAGAAATGGCCGGTTTCGAGAGAAGACAATCGGCCGTGATACTCACTGATCTCGTCGTCATGAAGTTGGAAATCGTTGCCGGAATCAGATCCAATATGGACGACACTTTGTCGGAAAAAAACAGATTTTCCAGCGTCTTTTCCGTAAACGACCTGTAGGTGAAGCATGAACCCATCCGTGATAAAAGCAGGCATTGGCCAAATATGCTCTGGTCTCAAGTGCGCAAAAGAAAAGGGATCCAGAGCATAACCTGCGCTCATGTAGGTAATGTTACCACACCTGGAATTATTCCATCAATAAATTAAATGTTACATAAAAATAATAAATTCAATTTTACCTATCGTCGTCTTCGTAATCGTCGTAGTCATCGTAATCTTCGTCGATACGCATGAGTTTACCCATGGAACGAGCTTCGTCGGCGGCGGCTTTTGCGAGATGCTGCATGCAGATTGGAGATTTTTCGGAAGAAGCTGCGATAGCAGCTTTGAGCATGGCGTTTCTGATGTAACCGCCACTCATTTCGAAAGTATGAGCGAGCCAAGCCCAACGGATGTCGTCTCCGACGGGAGCGTTTGGAGGGAGCATTCGTTTCCAGAGCTCGATTCTGGAAGAGACATCGGGCATAGGGAAGTCGACGATGAAACGCAGACGACGTCTGAAAGCCTCATCAATACCTTTGGAAAGGTTTGTGGTGAGGATGGTCATTCCATTGTAAGACTCGAGTTTTTGTAGCAGGAAGTTGATTTCGAGGTTTGCGTAACGGTCGTTAGAGGATTTGACTTCTGTACGTTTAGCGAAGAGGGAATCGGCCTCATCAAAGAGGATAATTGCCTGAGCTTTTGCGGCTTCGTCGAAGATACGGCCGAGATTTTTTTCAGTTTCGCCGATGTATTTATCGACGATACGAGAGAGATCGACGCGGTACAGAACTTTTCCGAGTTCATTGGCGAGAGCGCAGGCGAGGAGTGTTTTACCGGTACCCGGAGGGCCGGAAAAGAGGACGGATAGAGCGTTTCCGTATGGGGAACGTTGTTTAAATCCCCATGTGTTAAGGACGTTATGAAGGTTTTTGGCGTATTTAAGGATTTCGTCAACTTTTTCCTGGGCGTCTTTAGGGAGGACGACGCCGGAGAGAGGCACGTCACTGACGGTAATATCTGCGAGAGAACCGAGCTGATGTCTGAAACTCTTTCGAATTTCATTGAGAATGTGGTGAGACTGGATATTGACGTCGGCATTGCCGATGGCCTGCTGAGCATCGACGGCGTCTTTGACGACGGCGAAGATGCTTCCGATGGGCAGGACGTAATTTTGAGAGAAGATATCGGCCATTGAGTTTGCGTCAGAGTGTTCGCACCAGGGTGCGAGAGCCTTTTTCCAGACGGCTTGAGCGGCATCGACGGTTGGCGGCTGGATGTGAATGGCGATAGGTTTTGAGAAAGCGTCGTCAATGATGGGGTTAATTTTAGCGGTAAGGATGACGACTTCACCTGGGAAATCGGAGATGAGTTTTGCGATATTGGCGGCGTGTTCGACGAAACGGTTTTTTATGTTTTCATTATTTTCGAAGCTGTCCATTCGGAGGAGGACGAACGCGCCGTCAAAAAGGGCTTCACGGAGGATGGAAGCGAGATGAATCTCAACATTTTCGGTGGGAATGTTCTCGAATTCACGGCAGACGTCGATCTCAAGGACGGGACGTTTTTTTGCGTGCGCAGCGAAGGAGCATAGCATTGTTCGTCGTCCGGAGTGAGGGGAACCGATGAGTGAAATACGAGCGGCTGGAGACTGAAGAGCGTATTCGAGTTCAGCGAGAGTTTCCGGAGGAGAGACGATAGAGCGTTTTGGAATACCGGTTCGATGCAGGAGCATGTTGTGTTGAGACGCATTTTGAGAGCGTCGTCCTTTGAAAGCATCGATGACGGCCTGTTCGACGGTAAGAGGGGCGTATGCGCGAGGTGTATAATTAGGGAATAGAGCGTGTCGTTCGGCGATGACGAGTCTCATGTGACGAAGCGTGTTGTGTTCGTTGAGAGCCTCGAGGACTTTTTCTGCCTGAGGTTTTGTGTCGCCAATGAGTTGAGAGAGGAAAGTGACAGTGGGTTCGCGAATGGAGAAATCGGCCCAGGCGACGGTCATCATTCGAAGGAGAGATTCTTCGGACATGATTCCGACGAGAGAAGCGAGTATTTCCAATTCGATGTCATTGAGGTTAAAATGGTGTCGGATGGAGGTGATGGGGGCGTCAGAGTTGAGGGAAAGGAGGAAAGCGAGCTGTGCATTGAGCAGAACGATGTGGCTGATAGCGGTTTCAGCAGGCGGGACATGGTTGCTGTTGAGCCATCGAACCGAGTAGCCATCTTCTTCTGTATAGCCCATGTAAGCCATGAATTCTTCACTGCCGATGCATCGATCGGAATAAGTCTGCCGACTGCTTGTGAGTCGTTCCGGGAAGCGTCTCATATAGAGAATGATACGCCAGTATAGCCTTTCGTTGAGCAGATTATAGAGGACAGTTTGCTGCTGAGCAGTTGTGAGTTCAGAGAATTCGTTTTTCCACATTTGCTCGAGAGCGGCTTTTCTGGCTTCATTAGAAGCATTCTGGTCCTGTGCAATGGAATTGGGGGCTTTTTTGGTTTGTTCGTCCATATTGTCTTGGCTTGAGCAGGTCGTGTCATGACACGGCATTACACGAGAGAGATATTAGAATTTATATCCGATATGAAAATCCATATTATACCATGGCTGAATAACGGTATATTTTTTATTGGAATCGTCGGAATTCACTTTTTGGAAGATGAGAGGAATGTCGAACTGGAAGCCGATGTATATTTGGGAAAGGAACCAGTCAAAGGAAACGAGCGGTTTGAGCTCGAAATAAAGTGAATTATCACTTAGATTGCCTTCGGATTCTTCATCGTCATCAAAATCGTTAAAGAGGCCAAGTCCTAAACCAAAGCCCATTCTGAATGATGTGCCATGAACAAAAAGAGTCGGAATAATGTTCCATGTCAGAGTTTGCGGGTAGCCGAGTGCAAGTCCGATATCAGTGAAGACAGCGAAATTCAGGCCGTTTGCTTTGGGAATACCGAATTCATATCCGAGTTTTAACCGAAGGTCGAATGCAGCGACAATGGCGTATCCGATGCCGAAGTCGAGTTCGAATCCCGGGGCCTGAAGGATTTCTGAGGCAATCTGTTTTTTTGACGGGGGGGTGGTTTCGTTAGGTAAAATTTGTGCCGTGTTTGATGAAGGAACACAGATTTGGACGTTGTTTTGTGTGACATCAAGCTGCATTCCTTCAGGACAAACGGCCTGAGCCATGGCCAAAGAGGAGAAGGAGAGCAGTGAGATGGCCAAAAGACATGTTGAATATAATAATTTTTTTAACATAGCGTTCCCTCGATATTAAAACTTATAGCCAATGTGTAAATCAAAATTGAATTCCGGCATGACTGTGTTGTCGAATGTAGTCGAGATGAGCAAGGGGACGCCGAGACCAAAACCAAACATGGCGTTGTTTGTAAGGAACCAGTCAAAGGAGATGTTCGGTTTGAGTTCGAAGGTACATAAAGTTCGAGGTCCTTCTTCGTCTTCATAATAATCGACATTATAGAAATAATCTAAGGTTTCATGATCATAAGCTACGGATAAGCCAATGCCCATTCCGAGTGTAAATCTAAAGGTTGAATGATAGACGTGAAGTGCGGGCATTATGTCGAGATCCATCTCGAAATCCGGGGCGGCTCCGGGATTGATGTCGGCGTCGAAGTAGAGCCCAAAACCGGCATCACTGTCATTGGAACCGAAGGAATAACCGGTCATGACGTGAAGCTGAATATTGGCGAGAAGGGCATAGCCGAGACCAAAAAGCATTGACCATCCGGGGATTTTGGCATTTTCGTGGATGATTTGGTCAGGACTTTGTGGCAGGGTCGGATAAACGATGGATATGACTGGCTGTGTGTTTTCCGGTGTGAGGCTTGGAGGTTCGTTCTGAAGCGTTTGAGTAGTCTGAACAGGTTGTGCGGTCACGTTTTCTGCAGCCTGGGCAGGCACTGGAGCGGTTTCGGCTGTCTGTTCGTTTTGTTCCGGTTCAGATTGAGCCGTCTGAACAGTTTGTTCGTTTTGCTCCGATTCAGATTGAGTAGTCTGAACGGTTTGAACGTGCTGTTCCGGAGGTTGATTTGGAATGCAGATTTTTTCGTATGTTTCGACATTGATAAAGCCGGTGGTTCCCGCAGGGCAAGTGTCATCAGCCAGGGCGGATACCGGAGCGGAAAGCGCAAACAAAGCCACACAGGTGGCGAAAATATTTCGGAAATTCATTTTTCCTCCGAAAGGGATGAAACAGAACGCAAAACATTGCAAGACGAAGAATAAAAATAGTCCAGAGGGGAAAAAAGATGAAGAAAAAAGGTGTGCCTTGCTATCGGATTTGCCGATACGCAAGGCTTTGGCGGCCGCTATTCGCACTGCGAATACGCGGCCGCATTTTTTTGAAAAAAAACTTGCGCACATTGTCCGACACGCGTATAAGGCCGCCTCGTTCGACGGGCTGATGAAAAAGAGCCTGCGACAATCTTGAAAACCGAAGAAGAGAGAGAAATATAAAGCAGAAGTGCGAGCCTAAAA